>WRLW01000030.1 GCA_009777435.1 Oscillospiraceae bacterium
CAAAATGCACCGCAGCGAGCTTATAAATAAATTGTCGCCTATACATTCTCCCATGCTTTGTACGGCGATATATATGCGCAAATACGAGAGCATCGGCACAAAAATAGCGGCGCTTTCGCCATGTATCGCAAAAACCTGTGAATTCATAGATACCGGGCATGTGGATTACAACATAATTTTCAACGGATTACACAAGTACATCGAGAGTAATAATATCGAATTCCCCCGGCAGGCAAGCGGTTTTGACCACTGCAAACCGGGTCTTGGCTCCCTGTATCCGACGCAGGGCGGCTTAAAAGAGAACCTTGAGCATTATCTGGGTAAATCATTGAGAATAGATAAGGCCGAGGGGCTTTCGGTTTACAAAGCGCTGGACACATACGCCGAGCATCCCGAATCGGAGCTTCCGGTTATATTCGACGTGCTTAGCTGCTCCGAAGGGTGCAACATGGGCACAGGCTGTAAAAAGAATACAAATATCTTTGATGTAAACTCCGTGATGAACGGCTTGCGCCGGTCGGCTGCCCAAGAGGATAACCTAAAGTATCTTGATGAACTCTACCAAAAGTTTGACGACACGCTGAATATAGATGATTTCATCAGGCATTACTCACCTGTCCCGGCCTTCCCTATTATGGTTACACAGGAGCAAATCGACGAGGCTTTCTCTTCTCTTGGCAAATATGACGACGCTTCTAAGATTTTTGATTGCGGCGCGTGCGGGTGTGATACATGTTACGAGATGGCGGTAAAAATCGCGAAGGGCATCAATGTGCCTATAAACTGCCATGAAAAAATGATACTGCTTATAAAAGAGGAAACCGAGCTTACAAGAAAAGCGGAGATGGCAAACGAAACCAAATCAAAATTTCTGGCAACCATGTCGCACGAGATCCGCACACCCATGAACGCGATTCTGGGAATAGCGCAAATAAATCTGCAAAAAGACGATCTGCCGGAAGAATACGCTTCGGAATTTAACAAAATCCACAATTCCGGCAGCAGCCTGCTGGGTATCATCAACGATATTCTCGATATGTCAAAAATCGAAACCGGCAAAATGGAGATTACTCCCGCCGAATATGACGTACCCAGCCTCGTCCACGACACGGCGCAGCTTAATATCGTTCGGATAGGTTCAAAGGAAATCGATTTTATACTCGACATAGATGAAAACCTGCCGTCGAGAATGATCGGCGACGAGCTGCGCTTAAAGCAAATTCTTAACAACCTGCTTTCAAACGCCATTAAATATACCGAAAAAGGGCATGTTAAGCTGACGGTAAGCCACTCGGCGTGCGACAGCGATATATACCTGCGCTTTATGGTTGAGGATACCGGCCAGGGCATGAAGCCGGAGGACAGGGCGCGGCTTTTTACCGAATACTCACGCTTCAACACCGAAGCCAACAGGTCTGTCGAGGGGACGGGCATCGGCCTGAACATTGTTAAGCAACTGACGGATCTGATGGACGGCACTGTCGAGGCCGAAAGTGAATACGGCAAAGGAAGCGTGTTCACGGTAACGGTCAAGCAGACGGCGGTGGAGTGCCCGCCTATCGGCCCCGAGCTTTCAGAGCGGATACGGACTTTCTCGTTCACTATGGACAAGCAGGTCTCTCAAATACTTCGTGAGCCTATGCCATACGGTAAGGTGCTGGTAGTGGACGACGTGGAAACAAACCTGTATGTGGCCGAGGGCCTGATGGCTCCCTATAAGCTGAAAATCGAAACGGCTCTCAGCGGCTTCAAGGCCATTGAGAAGGTGCAAAGCGGAAACATTTACGACATTATATTCATGGATCACATGATGCCTCTTATGAACGGCGTTGAAGCCACGCAAAAGCTGCGCGCTATGGGCTATAAGGGCGTTATAGTCGCTTTGACGGCCAACGCGCTGACCGGAAATGACGTCATGTTCAAGGAAAACGGCTTTGACGATTTTATATCAAAGCCCATAGATATACGCCACTTGAACGCCGTCTTAGTTAAGTATGTACGCGACAGGAATCCCGATAAAGCCGTTAAATACAAGCCCCAAGCGGCGGCAGCCCCTCAAACGCCTAAGGTAAGCCCCAAGCTGCTTGAAATATTCCGGCGCGACGCCGAGAAGGCGGTTACTGTATTACGCGAAACGGTAAGGGACGGCGACCTCAGTCTGTTCGTAACCACGGTACACGCAATGAAGTCCGCGCTGGCTAACATAGGTGAGCGTAAAAAGTCCGGGTTGGCGGCCGAGCTGGAGAGCGCCGGTCTTAAAGGCGACGCTGAGTATATCGCGGCCAACTCCGAGCCTTTTGTCCAAGCGCTTGAAGCGCTTATAGAGAGCCTAAGTCCCCCGGAAGCGGAGGCTGACGACAACGTTCTGGAGAACACGGCGTATCTGTCCGAACAGCTTGAAGCCGTCCGGGCGGCCTGTGACGACTACGACGACACGGCGGCTTATGACGCCCTTGACCGACTCAAGGATATGAAATGGAAGAAAGAGACCTCAGCCGCGCTCGAGGCCATCCGCGACGCGCTTTTCCTGCACAGTGACTTTGAAAACGCCGCGGAGCGCGCGCGGCTGTTTATGGAAAAGCTCCTCTAATATGATTGTCGATAGGGATATAAGGGGAGCGCAGAAAATTTATATTTTATGAGGCGGATAAAATGGTAAGAAAATATATATCAGATGATTTTGAACAATGTTGCGATTTGTTCATTCAATCCTTTAATGCGCCGCCATGGGATGACCAATGGACAAAGGAAAGAGTGCAAATATATTTACAAGACTATATCGAAAGCAAGCGTTTTATTGGTTACACCTTATGGGATAATGATGTATTAGCAGGTGCAGTTTTCGCTCACATACGCACATTCTATACAGGCGATGAAGTACATGTTGATGAGTTATTCGTTTCCCCTGCCCATCAGCGAAAAGGTTATGGCACGATACTTATGGATGCGATTGAAAACCTTGGCTATACACAAACAACACTTTTGACAGGCAGAGGAAAGCCGTCATTTGATTTTTACGAGAAGCGTGGATACAAGAGCATAGATAGCTTGGCTTTCATGCGCAAACGTCCTATTTGTCATACAAATAGTGTCCTGCCTTTGCAGGGAGAAGGTTAAAAAGGAAAATATGCCATGAAAGAATTGCCCATAAGAAAAAAGATACGATTGGAAAGGTATGACTATTCGCAGTCAGGGGCGTATTTTATTACGATATGTGTGAAAGATGGACATGCAATGTTGGGTAGGATTGTAGGGACGACCGCCCCCGGTCGTCCGTTCGTCGAATTAACGCCGTTAGGTAAATGTATTGAAGAAACAATACAAGCTGCGAATAAAAACAATGTAAAAATTGATAAATATATAATAATGCCCAATCATATCCACATGATTGTGATTTTAATGCAAGATGAGGACGATTTAACCTCAAATGCGGACGACCGGGGGCGGTCGTCCCTACATCAGGTAGTGCGCAATATCAAATCGTATGTCACTAAATGGGCAGGGTTTTCAATGTGGCAGCCACGATTCCACGACCACATCATCCGAAACGAAGAAGAATACAGGCGCATATGGCAGTATATCGACGAAAACCCAGCGAGATGGGAAGAAGATCATTATTTTGTCAAGTGAAAAATTATATCCCTATCAACAATCATATTAAGGCGCTTCGGGATATTGTATAAGCCCCGCCGAATATGCTGTCGCGAGGTGATGGCGATGGCAAAAGCGCCTGTGCGGGGTCAGCTTATGAACGGGCTTAACACAGCTCTGCTATTCGACACGCTCGCCAAAATCGCGGGAGAGCGGTTCGGCGCGGAGGTCGCCGTTGTATCGGTCACTGAGATAAGGCGCCGCGGTATCATAGGCAATTGTTGTACTAATGATATATCACCTACAGGATACCCTCCTACAAATCCCAGCACTACCGCGGCGGAGCAGGCCCCCCCGATGCTAAACAGCGGGCGCATTACGCCTTCAAGCGCCTTGCCCAGATAGCGCGCCAGCCCCAATTCAACAATAAGCGTCGATAAAACAAAAAACGGGAAAAGCGACGGCATTATGATATCTAAACATAATGCTATGCCTCCGCGCGCGGCTTCGGCGACCTCCGAGGGACGCAGCGCAAACGCCACAATACAAATAAACACTGACGCTCCCAAAAGCGTTTCGATAAAAACCGGACGGTATTTTTTCAACTGGCGTTCACTCCTCGCCGGCGCTCTCAGACAGCCGCCTTTATATTCATATGCGGCTTGTTCATAGCGCATGTTTTCGCCGCATACCCTAAGAGAAAAGGGAGTGAACGTTCGATGGCCCGTAAAGACGGCTCCGCGCCGCGCGGGAACACGCCGGCGCGCGGAAGCGCGGGCGCGCTGGAGCGCGCGTCGCGGTTTTTGGAGCTTCCCGGCGACATAGTAGCCGGACTGCCGCGTATACAGATCATCGGAAGCTCTGAAATATTGATTGAGAACCACAGGGGCATATTGCTATATGAGCAATCCCGCATACATGTGGGCGGCAGCGGTACGGTCATCAAGCTGAAAGGCGACGGCTTGGCCATAACGGCCATGAACGCCCGCGAGCTGCTCATCCGGGGCCATCTGTTCGGTGTGGATTTTGAATATTAGAGGGAGACTGCCGTTATGACAGGCGTTGTAAACTATTTCAGCGGACATGTGCGCGTTGAGCTGGTATCCGACTTTCCTGAGCGGTTTATAAATATTTGCGCTCAAAACGGCATCGCGATATGGGGCGTGGAACGCGTGGACGCCGTAACCCTGCGGACATCCATGCGGCGCGGCGACTTCAAAAAGCTGCTGCCGTTCGGCGCGCGCGGCGTCGGGCGGATAAAACTGATAGAAAAGGGCGGGCTGCCGTTTTTTTTGCGCCGGTTCAGGAAGCGCTACGCGCTGCTCGCCGGGCTGCTGATCACCTTTTCGGGGCTGTACGCGCTATCACAGTTTATCTGGGAGATTGACGTGACCGGGAACGAAGCGCTGAGCGCCGAAGCCATCCTGCGCGAGCTTGCCGCGTCGGGCGTGGCCGTCGGCACATACAGGCACGGATACGACATGCGCGACATACAGCACCGCATGATACTGCGGCTCCCCGAGCTGGAATGGCTGGCCATCAATACGACGGGCAGCCGCGCGACGGTCGAGGTGCGCGAACGCACGCCAAAGCCCGATATCATAAGGCAAGACATACCCTGTAATATCGTGGCGGCCAAGCCGGGACTGATTTACTCCATAAACACGCTTGCCGGCGCGCCCCAGGTCAGGGCCGGGCAGACCGTCGAAGCCGGCGACCTGCTTGTGAGCGGCGTTATCAACTCTAATATGGTCGGCATGATGAGCGTCCACGCTATGGCCGACATTTTGGCGCGCACATGGTATAATTACAAGATGGTCATAAGCCTGCGCGCGTCGGAAAAGTCGTATACCGGGCGCTCGCACACGCGTTACGCGCTTACACTGGGCGGCGTCCGCTTTAATTTTTATAAAAACAGTAGTCAGATCTACCAAAACTGTGATAAAATGACTAATCATACCATGCTGCGCATCCCGCCCGGTTTGGCGCTGCCCGTTGTTTGGAGCTCCGAGACCTTTACGGAGTACGAGCGCGCGGCCTATGAGCCTGACGCGGACGCCATACGCGACTACCTCTACGGCGTATTGGACTCAAGGCTGCGCGGCGACGCCAGTGAGGGAGAAATCATTTCAGCGGAATTCACCACGGTATCCGGCAACGGCGTGCTGTTCTGCGAACTGACGGCCGAATGTCTCGAGCCTATCGCGGTCGCCGCTCCAATGCCATAGAAACACATACAAAAGAATCGAGGTATGCCATTGATACGCGACCTGACCATCCGCGATACCGAACAGCTCAGCGCGTTGTTCGGCGCGTATGACGAAAACATTAAGCTGATCGAAAACCACTTGGGCGTCAGCATTATGACGCGCGGCGACAATATACGCATTTCCGGGAAGGACGAGCAGGTAGCCATCGCCTCGGCAACGCTTGAGAGCCTGCTCACCGTGGTGGCGCGCGGCCAGAATGTGGACGGGCAGAATATTCTTTATCTGCTCGGGCTGGCCGAGGACGGCCACATACCGTCGGCGGCGGCCCTTGAGGCCGGCGCGGTGTGCGTCACCGCCAAGGGTAAGCCCGTGCGCCCCAAGACCATCGGACAGCGCAAATATGCCGAGGCCATAAAATCACATACCATAACACTGGGCATAGGGCCGGCGGGCACCGGCAAGACGTATCTGGCCGTGGCCGCCGCCGTGCAGGCGTTCAGGGAACACGCCGTATCGCGGATCATCCTGACCCGGCCCGCCATCGAGGCGGGCGAGAAGCTGGGATTCCTGCCGGGCGACCTGCAAAGCAAGGTCGATCCATACCTTAGACCGCTCTACGACGCGCTTAACGACATACTCGGCGGCGAGGCGTTCCACAGGAATGTCGAGCGCGGCGTCATAGAGGTCGCGCCCCTCGCGTATATGCGCGGCCGCACGCTTGACGACTCGTATATAATACTTGACGAGGCGCAAAACACCTCGCGCGAACAGATGAAAATGTTTCTGACGCGCCTCGGCTTCGGCTCAAAAATTATTATCACAGGCGACATTACCCAGATAGACCTGCCGCGCGAAAAGATAAACGGATTAAAAGACGCGATGCGCGTCTTGCGCGGCATCGAGGATATAGCGATATGTGAGCTGACGGCCCGCGACGTGGTTCGCCACGTTTTGGTGCAGCGCATCATAAAGGCGTATGAGGATCATGGGAACCGCATGGCGCAGCAGCGGAGGACACGCGTATGATACATCGTTTGCGCGTCGATATCCTGCCGCAGCTCCATGTCCTTATGCGCAACCTAAAGCCCATGCTCCGCTTCTCCATGCTCACGGCGCTGCGCACGGAGCGCGTGGACAGGCCGTGCGAGGTGCATCTGACGCTGGCCGACGAAATCCTGGCACAGCTTCTTAACCGCGACAAACGCGGAATCGACCGCGTGACCGACGTTTTATCGTTTCCTCTGCAAAAACAGACGCCGGGCAGCCCCCTTATTTTCGGCACGGACGACATCAATCCTAAAACAGGCCGCCTGATGCTGGGCGACATAGTTCTCTGTCTGCCCCAGGCACAGCGCCAGGCAAAGGAATACGGCCATACGCTCGAACGCGAGCTGTCGTTTCTGACCGTACACTCGATGCTTCATCTGCTGGGCTATGATCACGAGCGAGACCCCGGCGCCAAGCTCATGCGCGGACGCGAGAAGGCCGTCATGGAGGCCATTAAACAAGGCTGAGGGCACAGGAGAGGGTGTGGCACATGGCGCCGCTGAAACGCAGCTTCAAATTCGCCAAGCGCGGCCTGATAGTCGCCGTCAGGCGCGAGCGGAATATCCGCGTCCATCTGACCATAGCGGGCATTGTTATGATATGCGCTCTGCTCGGGCGCGTCGAGGCTTGGGCGTGGGTGTGTTTGATACTCTGCTGCGGAATGGTGCTGGCCGCCGAATTCGTCAATACGGCCATCGAAACGCTGTGCGACCGCGTACAGCCCAGCATCGACCCGCATATACGCGACTGCAAGGATATAGCGGCGGGCTGTGTGCTGCTGTGCGCCGCGCTCTCCGTGGCGGTGGGATGCGTGATATTCCTGAGACCGTCCGTCCTGAGGGAGTTGGCGGGCCGCCCGTTTGAGCTGGCTGTGCTGGCCTTGGTCTGCCCATTTTTGCTTTACTATTCAAGAGGTGTGAAAAAATGACGCGTTCCGGCATGATCTCCATTCTGGGCCGGCCCAATGTGGGCAAGTCCACTCTATTCAACGCGCTTGTCGGCGAAAAGGTATCCATAGTGACCGATAAGCCGCAGACCACCCGCCGCCGCGTATGCGGTGTGCTTAACCTTGACGGCGCGCAGCTTGTATTTGTGGATACGCCCGGATTCCATAAGCCGCGCACCGCGCTCGGGCGTTATATGACCGACACGGCGGCGGTCAGCGCGGGCGACGCCGACTGCGCCCTGCTGCTTATTGAGCCTATAGCCCATGTGGGCACTCAGGAAAGCCTGCTGCTTGAACGCGTTAAAAAATCAGGCGTACCGTGTATCCTTGTCGTCAACAAAATAGACACCGTTCCCAAGGAACAGCTTCTGCCGGTCATCAGCGAATACGGCAAGGCATATGATTTCAGGGCAATCGTGCCTGTATGCGCCGCAACAAAAGACGGGCTTGATATATTGATAAACGAACTGCGGCCGCTCATTCCTGAAGGGCCGCAATTATTCCCGGACGGCATGACATCCGACCAAGCCGAAACGGCGTTCATCACTGAAATCATACGCGAAAAGCTTCTGGAGACGCTTGAGCAGGAGGTGCCCCACGGCATAGCGGTTGTGGCCGACAGCGTGGAAAAGCGCGGGCTGATCGAAATAAACGCGACCGTATACTGCGAAAAGGCAAGCCACAAGGGTATAATCATAGGCAAGGACGGGGCCTTGCTCGGACGCGCCGGCAAACTGGCGCGCGTCGAGCTTGAGCGGCTTTTAGGGCAAAAGGTACTGCTCAAGCTGTGGGTAAAGGTCAAAGAGAACTGGCGCGACGACCCGGCCCGGCTGCGCTCGTTCGGTTACGGAGATGTTTAAGGAAGGTTATCCGGCGTGAGGTACTCCGGCACCGCAACGCCCCCGTAGAACCTCAGCTCGGGAGCTTGCAGCTTTATGCGCTCAATACCCTCAATGGCGAAAAACGATTCCGCAAGCCCCCGGATATACATCGCGGCAAGACGCGGGTCGGAAGGCTCGCCGTCGGCGAAATCCTGAGACAGCACCAGCGTCAGCGTACCGCCGCTCAGACTGCTCGATATCAAGCGCGTTTTTGGCGGCACAACGGGTATCATCCCGCTTCCGGCGGCGGCCTTGAGCATCTCGTCGAACAGGCAGCGCTCAAGACTAACGCCGTCGCGTATGATAAACTGCCTGCGCTCGCTGACTAACTCCGATGTCAGCTCGCTTATATACTGTATGTCATACTCGGCCACTACAGGCGTTATGGTATCGTCGAGCAGAAAGTAATCGGCGTCCATATAGCCTGTTTCCATGCCGCCGTCAACCTCAACGCGCACCCTGTCCACCCACGGAAGGGCTGTAAAGGTCATTACTATACAGGCGTCGGCCAATGTGCGATCAAGACCGTTCAGCTCCGCGTACGCCGCCGACAGGCTTAGCGTAAGGTCGGCGCCGTCAAGCGCGAAGCCCTCGCAGTACACATCCTCCACAGCCGAAACAAGATGCGAGCCGGGCGGCGGCGCGGACATCGCGGACGCGATGCCCGCTATGTCGCTCTCCTCAATCTGCAAGACAACGGCTTGCAACGGCCCCGCCTTGCCGCTTCCGTCAATATAATAAACCTCAACGCCCGACACGGGCCGCATGTCGCACGCGCCCATCACCAGCGCCGAAGCGACCGCCGCAATTAAAAAACGTTTCACCCACTCACCCGCCATATCCGTATTTCTGTGTATCCCTTAAATCCGCTAAGGCGCCATGAGCGTATAATCCGAATGTTTTAGGTCGGCCCGCGGAAACATCACCGTAAAGCGGCTGCCCTTGTCAATCTCGCTTTTTATGGTTATACTGCCGTCATAGCGCTCAACGATATCCCTTACTATACTCAGCCCCAGCCCCGCGCCGCCCGCAAGGCGCGCGCGGGCTTTGTCCACGCGGTAAAAACGCTCAAACAGGCGCGGCAGGTCGGATTCGGGTATACCCGCGCCCGTATCGTCCACATGTATGACAACATTGCTTTCCTGCCTGTACATGTAAACCGACACCCGGCCGTGAGGGTGGTTATACTTGATGGCGTTCTCCATAAGGTTAAACACGATTTGGTAGATATCGTCCCGGTTGGCCGTTATGGCGCACCCGTCGTCCAGCTCGCATTGTATGGCCACGTCCGCCTGCCTCGCCAGCGGTTCCAGCATATTGCGCGCGCGCATTATCAGCGGCGCAAGCTCTACGCGCCACAGCTCGACGGACACTCTCGCGTCGAGCCGCGTGAGGAGCATAAGCTTTTCGGTCATACGCGACAGGCGGTCGATCTCATCGCCTATATCGCCCACAAATTCGCGCACCTCGGACAGCGGCATGTCCTCGGTGAGCAATATGGAGTCGGCCAGCAGGCGCATTGAGGCCAGCGGCGTTTTAAGCTCATGCGAAGCGTCGGACACAAACTGACGCCGCAGCTCGTCGGTATGCTGAATACGCACCGTAAGCTCGTTAAATTCCTTGGCCAGCTCGGCCAGCTCGTCCTTGCCGCGCACAGGCGCTGGATGGCTGTACTCTCCCTCGCGCGCCAAACGTATGGCCCTGAGCAGCCCGGCCATGCGCCGGGTAAGTACGGACGACACTATCAGGCTTATGAGCAATACGGCCGTCGCCGCGCCGACCGACAGGTTGGCGACCACCGACTGGAAGCTCAGCAGCAGCGGCCCCTGAACGGTGTCGTACTCACACAGGTACACGGCGCCTATGACGCGCCCGCGCGACATGACCGGCACGGCCGCCTTGCTTTGAAAAACGCCTTGGCTGAATTTTGACCAGAAGCCGTCCATTTCATTGAGCGCCGCGTAGATTTCACGGTAAAGCACATAACGCCCGGCGGCATTATCGGTCAGCGCCGTGTCGTAAAGAACAAAGCCGGCGGCGTCCGTCACCATCAGCCGGGCAAGCCCCTAATCGTCGAGCATGGACATGATATTGCTCACCTGCTCGGCCGACAGCCTGTCCATGCCCGCAAGGGTGGACGCTATGAGCAGCGCGCGCGTCTGCATACTGTTATGTTTTGAACGGTAAACAAAATTCTGAGACGTCACTATCGGATAGGTATTGAGCAGTATCAACATAAGCATTATAACGACAATGTATGAAACCGCTATCTTATATTGATACCTGAAGATCGGCATACGGCGGTTAGGATTTACAGTAATACCCCACACCCCATTTCGTTAGCAGCAGTTCAGGCTCGGCGGGGTTTTTCTCCAGCTTTTCACGTAGCCTGCGGACATGGACGTCCACCGTGCGGATATCGCCCGGATACTCCTATCCCCATACCCCGTTTAACAGCCCTTCGCTCCCGTTCCCACGTCCCCCGTTCCCCCTCCGCA
>WRLW01000031.1 GCA_009777435.1 Oscillospiraceae bacterium
AAATACACGTCTATGCGCTTGCCCTTGATGGCGCTGCCTGTGTCGTGAGCGTAGCGGCCGCCCAGCCCGTCGATCTCAATGGCGCTTTTGAGCGGTATTACTTTGGGATCCACCGACGCCGTGTATCCTTCCACGGGATACGGGACGCCTGATTCCGTGGGTATGCTCATCTTGTGACCCGACCACTTGCCGCAGCACTTGGGGCACGCGCAGTAAGCCGTTATGATGAATGTCCCCAGGCTGACGCGCTTGCCGGCCCCGGCGGGCTGAGGGGCTTCGGGCTTCGGGGGCTCAGAATGTCCGCCGGAAGCCTCGCCGGGCGTCCGTATGCCTACCGCCAAGGGTTGGGCGGCGGGCGCGCCGAGCTTTGCCGTGTATACCTCGGAGGGCGTGTGAGGCTCGTCCGTTTCGGCCGGCTCGGAAATGTACCTGTATAACGATGGCTCTAATTTTTGCAGAAGCTGCTCCGTACGCTCCCGGGCCTCCGCGCGGAGGTAAAAGACCGGCGCCGTCAAGACGGACGCCGCGAACGGCATAAGGAGCAGCAGGCAGGTGAATCGTCGCCGTATACATCGTCGCATATGCTTAATCTCCGGTTTCCCAGCCGCATAGCCACACTCAGCGGCATGATTTCTATGGTATTATGTTCACCTTTGTGTGACTTAATACCATTTTTTCAATAAAACGCTTGCGTCCGATATATCAGCAGTATATGCAGGCAGAAACGAGACGACTGTCACTATGTGTCGGCGTATTTTAAGCGAAACGCGTGTTCCGTCCTCATAATTTTCATAAAAAAACATTATTCGGCAACATTTGTCGAATAATGTCGAAAGGAGGCGAAAAATTCTTGAAATAAATTAAAAAAATCTATTGAAATATTCGATTTCTTATGTTAATCTATACTCGAAGTCATTTAATGCCTTATATGGTAATATTTTACAAAAAGGAGAACGGTTATGGAGAACAGAGTTATCCGCGTGGTTATCGCCGATAACAATACGGAGCATCGCGATATGCTGGCGCTGCGCTTGGAGGAGGATCCGGCGCTTAAGGTTGTGGCGCGGGCCACGACCGGCTCGGAGGCGGTCGAAATGATTGTGGCCCACGCGCCCGACGTCGTTCTTACCGAGCTGTCGCTGCCCGTCAAGGACGCGCAGGCCGTCATGCAGGAGGTCGCGGCGGTGAACTTTAAGCGAAGGCCCACGTTTTTCGTATACTCAGGCTTTGGGGCGGACAGCGTAAAGAGCGCGATTTCGCGCTTGGGGGCGCGGATGTTCATGCAAAAGCCGTTTGAGCCGGCGTATCTGATCGAGAGCATAAAGCAGTCCGAGAAATACGCGGACGACGACGGCGCGGGGCTGAGGTTAATCTTTAACGAGGTTGACATAGAGACTCGCATCACGCAGATTCTGCATGAGATAGGCGTGCCGGCGCATATCAAGGGCTACCGTTACATGCGCGAGGCTATCCTCACGGTCATCAGGGAACCGCAGATCATCAATTCCATAACAAAGCAGCTGTATCCGAGCGTCGCCAAAAAATTCGGCACCACGCCGAGCCGCGTGGAACGCGCCATACGGCACGCCATAGAGGTGGCGTGGGATCGGGGCGACCTTGAGGTGCTGCAAAAGTTCTTTGGCTACACGGTGTCAAACTCGAAAGGGAAGCCCACCAATTCGGAGTTTATCGCCATGATAGCCGACCGGCTGACCTTGCAGCTCAAAGCCGGAGCCTGAGACCCCGTTAATTATGGTCATCCCTTGTCGCTTGGCTTGGACAGCAGCGCGGTGACGAAGCCAAAAACGATGGCGGCGCTTAAACCCGCGGCCGTCGCGGTCAGCCCGCCCGACAGGATGCCGAGCGCGCCTTTTTCGGCCACGCCTCTTTTCACGCCCGCCGCCAGCACATGTCCAAAGCCCGACAGCGGCACGGTCGCGCCCGCGCCCGCGAAATCCACGAGCGGGCCGTACAGCCCGACGGCGCTTAGCAGCACCCCCGCGGTCACGAACCCGACAAGTATGCGAGCGGGCGTGAGCTTTGTCCGGTCTATAAATATCTGGCCGACGGCGCACAGCGCGCCGCCCACCAAAAAGGCTTTAAGGTAGTCCATATCAATCCGCATCTCCTCTCTGATTTTGAAACGCGCGCGAAGCCCCAAACAACCATGTTTCCCGGCCGGGAAGCATGGTTGTTTGCCGCTTATGACCGTGTGCCGGATATGCGTACCGCGTGGCAGACCGACGGTATGCTCTGGCCTTGTGCCGTGGACACCGGCGACAGCAGCGCGCCGGTGCCGCAGAACAGGATGCTGCCGTAAACGCTTTTTTTCAGCAGCGGTATGAGGTGCGCGCACAGGACGACCGCCGAGCAGGCGCAGCCCGAGCCGCCCGCGTGTACGTCCTGAGACTGGAGGTCGAAGATCAGCTCGCCGCAGTCTGTGATTTTTACCGGCGTTCCGTCGGCGGCGAACAGCTCCTCCACTATCTTGCGGCCCACGGTGCCCAGGTCGCCCGTCACTACCGCGTCCACCGGGCAGTTATCCGTGTCCGAGCGATACGCCTTTATGGTCTCATAGGCCGCCGGGGCGGATGTCAATATAGACCCAAGGCTTTACACTATTCGTTTTGCAGGGCACATTCGTCAATTCGCCGCACTACGCCGTATGTATAGGCGTTAAAATATTTCAGCCGCCGTTTCGGCCCGCAAGGTTTCAAGCAAGAACCTTCAGTTCCCCGGCAAGCTGTCTGTTGTTTTGGACATACTCGACAGCTTTTTTGAACTCGTCCTCGAATCTGAACTGTATGGTGATGTCGCCGCCCTCGTGGATATATATCATGTCTATCAGCGCGACGACCAGCTCCCTGGTGAGCCGCGCGATATTCCGATGCTTTCGGAATTCGGAGATATATGGGTTATGGGCCGCCCCTTGGGTGCGGAGCTGTTTAAGCTCGGCTTCCAAGCGGCTTATCATACCCGCGAGCCGCGCCGCCCGCTCGTCGTACTGCCGCTTCATGGTGTGGTATTCCTCGCGGGTGATGTCGCCGTTTTTCCAGTCGGTATACAGCGACATTTTGCAGATGTCCAGCCTGCTTTTTTCTTTCGTGTGTTCCGCCAGCGCGGTGTCGAGCCGCGGGGACGAACGGTCGGATTTGCCGGATTCCTCGATTTTTTCGATGAGCTTATCCATAGATACGGCCAGCTCGATTTGTTTTTTCACAGCCGCCAGCACCATCTCCTCAAGACGGTCGGCCCGGATGGTGTGCTTGGTGCAGGCGCCCTTGGACATTTTTTTGAAGGTGCCGCACAGGTAGTAGACGTAATCCGCGTACGGCTGGGAAATGCGCTTCCTGTTCATGGCTTTCCCGCAGTCGGCGCAGCGGACGAACCCGGACAGCAAATACAGGCTCTTTTGCGCCGCCGGGGCGCGCGTGTCCCTGCCCAGCAGGGTTTGCGCCGTTTCAAAGGTTTCCCGGCTGATCACGGCCTCGTGCGTGTTTTCAACGACGATCCAATTTTCCTCGGGTACGCATACGGCCTTGCGGACTTTGTAGCTCTTGACCTTATTCTTGCCCTGAACCATATCGCCCGTATACAAGCGGTTGGTCAGTATCCTCCGCACGGAGCTGTCGGGCCACAGGGCGTCGTTAAGCCCGGCGTGCGGATGCCGGTAATTCAGCCCCTGCCGCCGCTTGTAGGCCGACGGGTTGGGTATCCCAAGCCCGTTTAGGCGTTTGGCGATACCGATGATGCCGGTTCCCTCGATAAACCAGCTAAAAATGCCGCGGACTATCTCGGCGGCGTATTCGTCGATAATCAGGCGGCCCTTGCGCTCAGGGTCTTTTTTATAGCCATATGACGCGAAGGCGCCTATGAACTGCCCTTGTTTTCGGCGTATGTCGAGGGACGCGCGGACTTTGGCCGATATGTCGCGGCAATACTCGTCGTTCATCAGGTTCTTGAAGGGCACCATCACGGTATTCATCTGCGCGGGATTCTTAAAGCTGTCGAGCATATCGCCGACAGAGATGAAGCGGACGTCTAAAAACGGGAAAATCTGCTCGATGTAGTTTCCGACCTCTATATAGTTACGGCCCAAACGGGAGAGGTCTTTTACTATAACGCAGTTGATATCCTTGCTTTTGATACCATCCATCATGCGCTTGAAGCCGGGGCGCTCAAAATTCGTGCCCGTATAGCCGTCGTCGATAAAGCTGCCGGCAACGCTCAGCTCGGGATTTTTTTGGATGTAATCGTTCAGTATGCCGCGCTGGCTGACTATGCTGTCGCTTTCTTCCTTGTCGCCGTCCTCTCTGGAAAGCCGGATGTACAAAGCGGCCTTCCAAGCCGCCGCCTCAGACCCGCCCGGCACGGCGTATTTGCTTTTGCGCGCCACAAATCATCCCTCCTGTCGGTAAATACACAGGAAAGCGCGGACACGAGCGGCATCTACATAAGCATCATACATCGCGCCGCGCGTATTTTCCAGCGGTATTTTTTGGGGCGGCCTTAACCAAAGCCTCCTGAAGCGTCAGTCCCGACGCCGAAAACTGCGTCTTTACCAGATTGCCGCCGATGCGAAAAAAGTAAGGGTTTGCGGAGCCTTCGATGAACCGGAGGAGGCGAAGCTCTTTGGCGGATAGGGGGTCGATGGAGATGGCGCCGATATCGCCGGCCGCGCTTTTGTCCATCGCCGCGAGCGGTACGGACGACAGCGCGCTCAACTGTTCAAGGCTTGTCACGCGATCACTCCTCAGCCTTTATTATTTCCACGAGTCGGCAAAATTATATATGGACTTGGCGGGCGGCGTATGATATACTGAACGCGCCACGCCGGAAGCAACCGGCGGTATGGCGAAAGATAATAATGAGGAGGACGCATGATGAAAAAACTATGCGCGCTGGTACTGGCCGGCATTATGCTTATCGCGCTGGCCGCGGGCTGTTCCGGTGGGGACGGCGGGGTAAAGACCTATAAGGTCGGCGTCAGCATCTACAAGTATGACGACAACTTTATGACTCTGTACCGTCAGGAGATCGAGAGCTATTTCAAGACCTTGGAAACCGACACCGTTAAGTACAATGTCACAATGATGGACGGCAAGGGGGACATGGTTGAGCAGACAAATCAGGTGGAGAACTTTATAGCGCAGAAGGTTGACGTTATGATCATCAACTTAGTTCAGTCCTCGTCGGCGGCGACCATAACCGACAAGGCAAAGGCCGCGAATATCCCCGTGGTGTACATAAACCGCGAGCCGAGCGCCGACGATATGAACGGCTGGGACAAGATCAGCTACGTCGGCGCGGACGCAAAGCAGTCCGGCACATATCAGGGCGAGATCATCAGGGATCTGGCCGACAACGGCGACATTAACGGCGACGGCGTTGTGAGCTACGTCATGCTGGTGGGCGACCCCGAGAATACGGACGCGCAGTACCGCACCGAATACTCCATCAAGGCCCTGACCGACGCGGGCATCGCGGTCGAGAAGCTGTTTGAGCAACGCGGCGACTGGGATACGGCCAAGGGGCAGGAACTTGCGGCCAACGCGCTGGCGCAGTTCGGCGGCCAGATCGACGTTATCTTCGCCAACAACGACGGCATGGCGATGGGCGCCATACAGGCCATCAAGACCGCCGGGCGCACCGTGGGTCAGGACATCTATCTTGTCGGCGTGGACGCTATTCCCGAGGCCGTTGACGCCATCGCCGCCGGCGATATGACCGGTACGGTGCTGAACGACCATATCGGGCAGTCCCACACCGCCGTTGACGCGGCTGTCCGCTACATGAGCAGCGAGTCGGTTGACAAATACCTCTGGGTCAACTACCAGAAGGTTCAGTAACCGCGTCCCCAACGGATTAAAGGGAAACTGCGTGCGCGTTACTGCGCGCGCGGTTTCCCAATAAGCGGGAGACAGGGGTAGGAAATCATGTCGGAATATATTCTGGAAATGAAGGATATCAGCAAATCCTTTCCGGGCGTCAAGGCCCTTGACAAGGTGTCGCTCAAGCTTAGGCCGGGAACGGTACACGCGCTGATGGGCGAAAACGGCGCGGGCAAGTCTACCCTTATGAAATGCCTGTTCGGCGTTTACTCAATGGACGAGGGCAGGATATTCTATAACGGCGAATATGTCAGGATCGCCAACCCCTTTGACGCGCTGAGAAAGGGCATCGCGATGGTGCATCAGGAGCTTCAGCCCATACCCGAGCGCTCCATTGCCGAGAATATTTTCTGCGGGCGTTATCCGGCAAAGCTGCCGGGGGTAGTGGATCACGCGAGGATGAACGCGGAAACGGCCGAGGTTCTGAAAAAGGTGGGTCTTGACCCTGAGCCTGAGCGGAAGCTGGGGACGCTTTCGGTGTCGCAGATACAGCTCGTGGAGATAGCGAGGGCTGTTTCGGTCGGCGCCCGTATCGTTATAATGGACGAACCCACCTCGTCGCTTACCAGCAGCGAGGTATCAAAGCTTTTCGGCATCATCGACAGTCTGCGCGAGGAAGGCGTCGCCATCATTTATATATCCCATAAGATGGACGAAATACTGCGCATTTCAAACGACGTCACCATTATGCGCGACGGCCAGTACATAGGGACATGGCCGGCCGGCGAGCTTACCACAGACCTTATCATAACGCGCATGGTTGGCCGGCAGATGACCAATCTGTTCCCGCGCAAGGAAAACACGCCCGGCGAAACTGTTCTGGAGGTCGAAAACTATACCTCGATAAACCCAAAGTCATTTCGCGGCATAAGCTTTAATCTTCGCAAGGGGGAGATACTCGGGGTCAGCGGACTGGTGGGCGCGCAGCGCACCGAGCTGATGGAGGGGCTGTTCGGGCTGAGGGCATCGGTTTCGGGCGCCATTATATATAAGGGCGTGAAGTTCAAATGCTCGCGCCCGAAAGACGCGATCGACCACGGGATAGCGCTGCTGACCGAGGATCGGAGGCGCACAGGTATTTTCGGCGTGCTGTCGGTGGCCGACAATATCTCGGTGGCGTCCATAAACAAGTTTCATAAATACAAGCTGATGATAGACGGCAAGAAGATCAACGAGCTTGTCGAGGCAAACGTAAAAAAGCTGAGCATCAAGACGCCGGGCATCAGAACGCTTATTCAGTCGCTGTCAGGCGGCAACCAGCAAAAGGTTATCGTCAGCCGCTGGTTGGCCAACGATCCCGACGTTTTTATCATGGACGAACCCACGCGCGGAATCGACGTGGGCGCGAAGTATGAGATATACTGCATCATTGCCGACTTGGCAAAGCAGGGTAAAAGCATCCTTATGATAAGCTCCGAAATGGGCGAGCTTATAGGTATGGCGGATCGCATCATGGTAATGTGCGACGGCCGTGTGACCGGCTTCGTGGAGGGTGACGAAATGAACGAGGAGACCATCATGGAGCTTGCCACGCGGTTTGAAACGGAGGATGAGAAGTATGCTTGAGGCGGTAAAAGGGGTACAGGGCAAAAAAGTCATAAATTTCCTGCTCAACAACGCCATAATAATTTTATTGGTAGCCATATCCATCGTGGTGGGTATCCTTCGCCCGTCGTTTTTCTCGACGCTCACCGCAAGCAACCTCATGCGCAACACGGCGGCGCGTTTTATAATCGCGCTCGGCGTTTCGGGGTGCCTGATAACCAGAGGCACCGACCTTTCGGCCGGGCGTTCCGTCGGGCTGGCGGCCTGTATAGCGGCCACGTTTATGCAGCGCTCGGATTACGCCAGCAAGGTGTATCCCAATATGGGGGATGTAAATATTCTTTTGGTGCTGCTGGGCGTTGTGCTGGTGGCCGTGATGTTCGGCGCCATAAACGGAACGGTTATTTCTTTTCTCAATGTACCGCCGTTTATCGCAACCTTGGGTATGCAGACCATTATTTACGGTATATGCCTGGTGTTCACCGGCGCGCAGCCCATAGGCGGCTTTCGTGAGGTCTACACGAATGTGGCGAGCGGGTCGCTGTTCGGTATAACGGTGCTGCCGTATTTGGCCATTATTTCAGCGGTCTGCGGTGTGATAATGTGGTTTGTGTACAACAAAACGGCGCACGGCAAATACCTGTACGCCATAGGCGGCAACGAAAACGCGGCCGAGGTCAACGGCATCAATACCCGCAGAACAAAGATTATCATCTACGCCACGGCCGGCGCGATGTACGGGCTTGCCGGTTTTCTGCTGGGCGGCAAGGCGGGCGGCACCTCCGTCAACCTCGGCTGGGGCTATGAGCTGGAGGCCATCGCCGGCTGTACGATAGGCGGCGTTTCGACAAACGGCGGCGTGGGGCGCGTGTCCGGTATTTTGGTGGGTGTGCTTGTGTTTGAGCTGCTCAGGATAGCCATGCAGTTTATGGGAGTGGAGCCGTCCTATACATACATTGTGCAGGGTCTTGTGATAGTATTGGCGGTCGCCGTTGATATGCGCAAATATGTCGCGAAAAAGTAAAGCGCCGCGCTGTGAGCGCGGCGAGGGCGGCCAAAGCGGGCCTAACCCGGAGCCTAAAGGCGCCAAGGAAAATTTCTATGACAAGATACCGCTGACGGCTAAGCAATTGGACGTGGTAATCGTCATATTGATTGCCGCGCTTGTCGCGGCTCTGACGCTGGGGGTTTTAATCGGGAACGGCGTCATAAGCGGCCCGAGATTTTAATCTCCCTATGCGCCCCTCAGCCGCGGAAGCATAGCGGGGCGTGGTTTTCAGTCCTCTCATACCACTTCGCCTGCGCCGCCCACATGCCGGCGTATTTGCCCGGACGTGACAGCAGTTCGTCATGCGTTCCCGTGTCCACGATTTTCCCGGCGTCCATAACCACGATGCGGTGCGCCAGCTTCGCCGAGCCGAGCCGGTGCGTCACCACCACGGCGCATTTACCCTCGGCTAACCGCTGGAACTGTGTATATACCCTCGTTTCCTCAATGGGGTCGATGGCGGCCGTGGGTTCGTCTAACACGATAAAACCGTTAGTCCGGTACAGCCCGCGGGCAATGGCCAATCGCTGCCATTGTCCGCCGGACAGGTCTATGCCGTCAAACTCCGGGGAGAGCATGGTATCAAGGCTTATAGATTCATCGTTAAAGTCGGCTTCGCGCAGCGCGGTTTGAACGCGGGCCATATCGTTTTGACAGGGGCGGCCGGGGGCGGTCGCCTTTACGCTGCTGATTGTTACGTTTTCCTCCAGCGTCATTTTATAACGCTGGTATTTTTGAAATACGCCGGAAACGCCGTTGTACAGGCCGGCGGGCGCGGTTTCGGAGGTATCCAGCCCGCCCGCCGTTACTCTGCCTTCCGATGGCCGGTATATCCCGGTCAGCAATCTTACAAGCGTGCTTTTACCCGCTCCGTTTTCGCCCACAATGGCGACGGTTTCGCCGCTTGCTATGTTTAGCGATACATCCCGGACGGCGGGTTCCTCGCGGCCGGGATATGTGAAGCTGATATTTTGAGCGGTTATACCTTTGGTGAAGTCGGGGGTTCCGTCCGCGCCTGTACGCTCGGGCAAATCGAGAATACGAATATAGTTGGCAACCTTGCCCAAGTCTTTATTCATGCCGCCTAAGTGCATCGTGACTATTTCCCGCATGATATTAAAAATCATACCCAGCGCGCTAAATACCGCAGCGAACGCGCCCACGGTTATCTCACCCGCCATTGTCGCGGTAAACAGCATATAGGTTGAGACTGCCATGCCGGCAAAGCTCGTGGTATTTAACAATAACTGCAAAAGCGCCGTCTTGCGCTCGGCTCTCCATGTTTTACGGGTGAGCAGCGCCATCGTGTCGGAAAACAGCTTGTGGAAGAACTTGAAAGCGCCCAATATGCGGGTTTCCTTGAAGTATTCCCGGTCACATAGGGTCTTTTGGTAGTATTCGTATTCACGCCGCAGAGGAGCGCTTTGTTCTTCCAGCTTGGTAAACACCTTTCCGCGCACGATTTGCGCCAGCATCGCGGGGAGGAATGAAATCATCACCGTAATCAGCAATATCGGTTTTAAGCTAAAAAGGTATGCTCCCACCGACGCGAAGTATATTCCATAGAAAAAGCCGATATTGAGAAAAGTCGTGCAATACTGCGATACCGAATTTGTTCCTTCTTTCGCTTTGTTTACGTCGTCAAGAAACGCCGTGTTTTCAAAATCGGCCGGATTGATGCGCTGCAGCTTTTTGTACAGAAGTGTTTTTATGTGTACTGCGGATTTACCCTCTACGATAGACCAAAGGAAATTATGGACGCCGTTTATAATCTGCTGCCCAAAAGTGGCTCCCGCAAGTATTAACAAGGGGATAGCGCAGTCCGCGAAACCGATTTGTCCGATTGCCGCGCGGCTTATCGCGTCGAATAAGATTTGTGTGGCGATTACTACGGCTGTCCATGTAAGGGCGTGGATAACGCTCATCGATATATTGGCTATGGTCGGCCATAGCGCGGCTCTAAACTGTATGGGGATGGTTCGCAGCACTGTTTTGAGAAAGGGATATTTTTTACGTTCTTCGCTCATACATACCACCCCCGCTGCGCCTCGAACATCTCGGCGTACTGTCCGGTTGCCGCCATCAGTTCATCGTGTGTGCCGCGCTCGATGATTTTGCCGCCGTCAATGACCAATATCTCGTCGGCCAGCTTGGTCGAGCCGAGGCGGTGGCTGATAAACACGGTCATTTTGCCCTCCATCAGCTTTTCAAATTCCTCATACACCCGGCTTTCGCTGACTGGGTCAAGGGCGGCGGTGGGTTCGTCAAGCATTTTCACAGGCGCGCGGGAAATCAGCGACCGCGCGATAGCCACGCGCTGCCACTGCCCGCCGGATATGTCCTGCCCGCCGTCTAATATTTTGCCTAACGGGGTGTCCATGCCGTTTTTCAATTCCGCGATGGTCTCGTCAAGCCCCGCTAAGGTTGCGGCTTTCCTTGCCCTCGTCTCACGCCCGCAGGCGTTGCCGGACGCAGCGTCACGCTGCTCGCCAATGGTTATGTTGTCTTTGAGCGGTATGTAATATTTGGCAAAGTCTTGATACACGACGGAGAACAGAGCCTTGAGCGCGCTTGCGGGATAATCGCGAAGCTCAAGCCCGTTTATCAGTATCTCGACGTCGTATTCGGTG
>WRLW01000032.1 GCA_009777435.1 Oscillospiraceae bacterium
TCCGAAGTTTTGATAACATAAAAATAACTCGGGTATGTCATGTTTTCTGAATATATATTTTTCATGTAATCTATTTCTTTGCATCCGATAGCAGTTGTTAGCAGGTTGCGCTTTTTGGTTTCCTCAAGCAATTCGACGATGAGCGGAATATCACTGTCACTTGCTTCTACAATGCTGTACTCTTTGCCTACATCTACACTTTCTACCATAAAAGTGTAACCTTCACCTTCACATGGAATTCCGAAAGTGTAACCAAGCTGATTGAAAAACCCGTTCATACCGACAAAAACAAGTTCAAAGAGGCTTCCTTTCTCATTTGATAACTGAGCTATTTTTTCGAGTATTCTTTCAAGCACTCCTTGGTTCTGATATTCCCATTCGCAGAACACTTCTTCCAGACGCACGCCCCTCAAGATGTTGCTGCAGTATGAATAGTTCCAAGGTTGATAAATTATCAATGCCACAATCTTATCGTTCTTCGTATCTTTCGCAATGATAAAGTTAGTAATATCGGTGCTTGGATGTCTTCCGTCAGCCATGACTTCAAACCATTTTTTCTTTGCAGGGTTGTGCATCCGCATCAAAAAATCTACGGCTTCGGGTATATCGGTTTTGGTTCCTACACAGATTTCAAGCATTTCAGTTATCTCCTCTGTCTACACAGTAATAATTATGTTCGTCCTGCTCCCGCACATCTTCCACGGGCAAGGGTGAGCAACACACCGACAGTCGGGGCGGTTCACACGAAGCCCGAACGGACGGACGGAAAGGCGGCGCGGTACGGCGGCGGCTTTCCTGTTCGGACGATGGGCCGCCATCGGCGGCGATAGCCCCCGGCAGGGCCCCGCGGGAGCGCCCACGGACACTTTGCCGCTTGCGGAAAGCGTCAGAATGGGTCATACGCTTTGAAAAAGCGGGTGATTCGTTCCCCCAGTCTTGCTTATGAACGGATTATTTTTCACGCCGATATTCCAAAATATCCCCTGGCTGACAATCAAGCGCGTCGCATATTTTTTCAAGAGTAGATATCTTAATTGCTTTTACCTTACCATTTTTTATGAGCGATACATTCGTCATAGTTAAACCGACACGTTCAGTCAATTCCGTTACACTCATTTTACGTTTGGCAAGTATCACATCTATGTTGATTACAATCATATCGTTCCGTCTGCCTCCTCTTGCAAAACAGCCGCTTTTGTGAGATAGCGTGACAACACCGCCGCAGATACAGCTAACGCCACGCCGAACACATCACCAAAGAGCGATAGGAGCAGAACCCCCGGATGGTTAATATTAAGCAGTAAAAAAGCAACATTTCCAACAAAGAAAAAGCCTACATCGCAGAATAATATTACGGAAGCAATTTTAACTAATCGCGCAGTTTGCAGTGAAAAAACATAATCGTGTTTTATAGCCGTTGATACTTTCCAAATTAGCACGAGAATTACAAAACACGGTATGGAAGTTATCCATAAAAACGCAAGCCACGGAAAATACCAGTGGGAAAATTCGGGGTAATCTCTCGCTAAATTCGTACCGATAGTCGGTAGAATGTAGGTACAGGCTACTAATCCGCAAATCGCAACAGCGATAACAGCGATGCGCAACATTTTGCATAAAGTTTTTGAGGACATAAATTATTACTCTCCCTTATTCAAGATAAAGTAATTATACATCAACAGAAAACAATTGTCAACAAATATTTTTCGTGTTACGATAAATATATTTCGTGTTGCGAAAACAATTCAAGCCACTCTGCGGAAAGACGTCACCGCTGAGGGGCTTTTTATATAGATGAACCTTAACAAAATCAAACGAAAAGGAGTAAACCATGAACGAAACCACAAGCACCACCGCGCCGAAAGTCTTTGAGATTATCGACGGCAACACACTCATGGCGCAGGAGTACGAGCCGTTGCAGCTCGCTTCCGCTGAGTAGACGAACATCCCCCGCGAGCCAAGCTCGCGGGGGCGTTTTTTTTTATTATTCCCTTATCTGCCCCTGTCCGTATATCACATATTTGTCGCATGTAAGCGCCTCAAGGCCCATCGGGCCGCGCGCGTGCAGTTTGGCGGTGGATATGCCGATCTCCGCGCCCAGACCGAACTCCTCCCCGTCCGTAAAACGCGTTGAGGCGTTGACATATACGGCCGCCGCGTCTATCCTGTCGGTAAAGCCGCGCGCGTTATCTATCGACTCTGTGACGATACACTCGCTGTGACCGCTTCCGTAGCGCGTTATATGGGCGACGGCTTCGTCCATCGAGCCGACCACGCGCACCGCCATGATATAATCGAGGAACTCCGCGCCGTAGTCCGCGTCGCTCGCGGGCAATACGCAATCGCCCAGTATCGCGCGCGTTTTCTCACAGCCGCGAAGCTCCACGCCATACGCGTCCATCAGCGCCTTCGCGCGCGGCAGCACGGCTTGGGCGCAGTCCCCGTGTACTAACAGGGTTTCGGCGGCGTTGCACACCGAGGGGCGCGAGCATTTCGCGTTGGCTATGATACGCGCCGCCATCTCGGCGTCACAGCCGGCGTCGGCGTATATATGGCAGTTGCCCGTCCCGGTTTCGACCACCGGCACAAGTGAATTTTCGGTCACGGCGCGTATCAGCGACGCGCCGCCGCGCGGTATCAGCAGGTCGAGAACGCCGTGCAGACGCATCATCTCCTCGGCGCTGCTGCGCGCCGGGTCGTCCACGAAGCACAGCGCGTCCTCGGGCAGCCCGGCCTTGCCGATGGCCGCGCGCAGCAGCCCCGACAGGAACAGGTTGGTGTTCAGCGCCTCCTTGCCGCCGCGCAGCAGGCAGGCGTTGCCCGCTTTCAGGCACAGCGCGGCCACGTCCGCGGTCACGTTGGGGCGCGACTCGTATATCACGCCTATCAGGCCGAGCGGCACGCGGCGTTTTTCGATCATAAGCCCGTTGGGACGCCTCCACGCCGTGCCGGTAAAGACGGGCGAGGGCAGCGCGGCTACTTTTTTTATGCCCTCGGCCATGCCGGTCACGCGCGCCCTGTTCAGTGTGAGACGGTCGATCATGGCGGACGGCAAGCCGCGCGCCTGTGAAACGTCCTTTTGGTTGTGTTCGAGCGCCAGATCCATATTGTCCATCAGCGCGGCGCTCATGGCCTCCAGCGCGCCGTTGATATCCGTGACTGACCGTGACGCCATGGCGCGCGCCGCCTCCTTGGCGCGCATGGCCTGCTCCCTGACCGGCATTTCAAAATCACACTCCTATTATATATCCGCCTCGGCCGGCGGCCTGTAAGTCGTGGGTTATGGGCTTAAAAACCATGTGCAGCCGGAGTCCGGCGCGCCCGGCTCGCACGACGCGAGCATATACAGCGCCGACAGCCGGTCGCCCTTGGCGAGCGCCATGGGTATCCCGGCGTCCATCGCGACGGCCGCGGCTTGCAGCTTGGTAATCATGCCGCCGGTTCCGTGCCGCGATACCGAGCCGCCGGCGGCGGCCCGCAGGCCGTCGGTTATTTCGCGCACAATGGGAATGCGCGACGCTCCGGGCGAGGACGGGTCGCCGTCATAAAACCCGTCAACGTCGGAGAGGATTACCAGCCGCTCCGCGTCGCACAGCCTCGCGACATAGGCCGACAGCGTGTCGTTGTCTCCAAACGCGTCGCCCTCAAGCTCATCGACGGCCACGGAGTCGTTCTCATTGATGACGGGTATCGCGCCGTATTCTATGATGGACAGCAGAGCGTTGCGCGCGTGCAGGTAGCGCTCCGGGGTGGCGATGGCGTCGCGCGTTAGCAGCATCTGCGCGACGGGCAGCCCGTATTCGCCGAAAAATTTATCATATATGTGCATCAGCTCGCATTGGCCGACGGCGGCCACCGCTTGGCGGCGGCGGGTATCCGGCGGGCGCTTATCGAGCCGCAGCTTGGCCGTCCCGACGCTTATCGCGCCCGACGATACCAGCACGACCTCGCGGCCCGCGTGGATAAGGTCGGCCAGCACGCGGCACAGCTCGTCCATTCGTTTCAAATCAAGCCGCCCGGCGGGGTGCGTCAGCGTGGAGGTGCCGACCTTGACGACTACGCGGTTTCGCATATTCACGCCTGTCCTTTCCGAAAGCCTTGCGGCCGTAAAAGCTTATATCATGTTACATCCGTTTGGCCGATATGTCAATGACAAAACGCCGCGCGCTCAAACCAGCTTCAGCACGGCCAGCCCTATTAGTATCACGCCGCTTATCCAGGACAGGTTAAATGGGAGCGCCCGTGCCAGCCGCCCGCCGAGGCGGCATCCGAACGTAATCGCGGCCATATCGGTAAGCAGGGAAACCGCGACCGCGGCCAAAACATTTATATTGCCGATACCCGCGCCGAACCCGACGGCCAAGCCGTCTATGGACAGCGATACCGCCAGCGCCGCGGCCTCGGCGGGGGAGATAATCTTGTTTTCGTCCACGTCGGCCTTCTCCGGGTCGGCGCACAGGCTCAGCACAAAGCTGAAATTCAGCATAGAAAAGCGTATTTCCTTTGTTATACTGCCGCCGCGCCTGCCGCGCTTGCGGATGACCGACTTTGTAATGCTGTCGAGCAGCTTCATTATGCCCAGCGTGAACAGGACGGCAAAGCAGATAAAGGCCGTCAGCCGCGCGGACAGGAATTTCCTCACGGTCGCGCCAAGCAGCAGAGCCGCGCCCAAAAACGCGCTGCATGTCAGATTTATGATCTGGCCGGACAGCGGCGGTATCCTTATCCGCTTGCCGCCATAGGCGAAGCTTGCCGCGAACGCGTCCGCCGAGCATGACAGCGCCAGCATAACGGCCGCCCATATGCCCTCCACCGTCAATCCCCTTCCCGATTTGTGCTTCTCGGATAATTTATGCGGCGGCGGCGCGGGCCGTTAACGGTTCGGAAAGGAATCAACCCGGGGCCTTAAAGCCCCATATGGCGCATTTTACCCAAAAGCATAGAAGCATTGGCAAATAACTTTTACAATTATGTAATGATATTTTGTTATAACCGCTTGCAAAGCGATTTTTATTGCTATATAATGGTACGCGAACGCCGGGAACGGGCCGGCGATTCCTTAAACCGACAGAGGAGCTGGATACTCAAATGAATTACAACAAGATGACCGTCACCGATATAAACGCCGCTGGGAAGCGCGTTTTGGTGCGCTGTGACTTCAATGTGCCTCAGGACAAGGACGGCGCGATTACCGACGACAAGCGCATACGGGAATCGCTTCCTACCATAAGGCAGCTCATCGGGCAGGGCGCGCGCGTCATCCTATGCTCTCATCTGGGACGCCCAAAGGGTGAGTTCAACATGAAATACTCGCTTGCGCCGGTGGCCGCGCGCCTGACCGAGCTTCTGGATCTCCAGGGGCAGGCCGTCGAGCTGGCCGCCGACGTCATCGGGCCGGACGCAACCGCGAAGGCCGCCGCGCTCAAGGACGGCCAGGTCATGCTGCTTGAAAACGTCAGGTTCCACAAAGAGGAGGAGCAAAACGACCCCGGCTTCTCCAAATCACTCGCGCTGCTGGCCGAGATATACGTCAACGACGCGTTTGGAACAGCGCACCGCGCGCACGCCTCGACCGCCGGCGCGGCAAACTATCTGCCGGCCGTTTGCGGTTTCCTCATCAAGAAAGAAATCGACATCATGGGCGGCGCGCTGCAAAACCCCAAGCGCCCGTTTGTGGCCGTGCTGGGAGGCGCCAAGGTATCCGACAAGATAGGCGTTATCAATCATCTGCTTGATATGGTTGACACCATCATCATCGGCGGCGCCATGGCCTACACGTTCATCAAGGCCGACAACGGAACCATCGGCGCGTCGCGCTGCGAGGACGACAGGTTAGACTACGCCAGGGACATGCTGGTCAAAGCTCGCGAAAAGGGCGTTAAGCTGATGCTGCCCGAGGACAACATGTGCGCGCGCGAGTTCAAGGCCGACGCGGAAGCAAGGGTATTCAGCTCAACAGGCATAGAGGACGGCTGGATGGGGCTTGACATCGGCCCGGAAGCCATCAAGAGATTCTCCGAGGCGGTATCCTCAGCCGGCACCGTAATCTGGAACGGCCCGATGGGCGTGTTTGAGTTCGACAGGTTCGCCGAGGGCACCCGCTCTGTCGCGCGCGCGCTGGCGGACTCGGCGGCCGTCAGCATCATAGGCGGCGGCGACAGCGCCGCGGCGGTCGAGCAGCTCGGCTTTGCCGCCAAGATGACACATATCTCCACCGGCGGCGGCGCGTCGCTTGAATTCCTCGAAGGGCTTGAGCTGCCCGGAATAGCATGTCTGAACGACAGATAAAACCGTTAATTTAGGAAAGGGGCATATATTATGAACAGAAGATACCGCAAGACCATCATAGCCGGAAACTGGAAGATGAACAAAACGCCTGCCGAGACACGGGCGCTTATCGACGAGCTGAAGCCCATGGTCTCCAAGGCGAAATGGTGCGAGGTCGTCCTGTGCGTTCCCTTCGTGGATATCCCGATGGCCGTCAGGCTGTTAAAGGACACCCGCGTAGCCATCGGCGCGCAGAATCTGCACCAGTTGGATTCGGGCGCCTATACAGGCGAGGTCTCCGGCCCGATGCTCAAAAACGCCGGCGTTAAATACGTCGTCGTGGGACATTCCGAGCGCCGCCAGTATTTCGGCGAGGACGACGCGCTTGTGTCGGAGAAGGTTCAGGCCGCGCTCAGCGCCGGGCTTAGGCCCATCGTGTGCGTCGGCGAGACCCTCAGCCAGCGCGAGTCCGGCGTGACCATGGAGTTAGTGGCCTATCAGGTCAAGTCGGCTTTGAGCGGCGTGCCCGTGGCGCGCCTGCGCGAGGTGGTATTCGCCTACGAGCCTATTTGGGCCATCGGCACCGGCCGAACCGCCACGGCGGAGCAGGCGGGCGAGGTTTGCAATCATATCCGCACGGTCATCCGCAAAATGCACGGCGCGCGCCCCGCGCGCTCCGTGACCATCCAATACGGCGGCTCCATGAACGCCGAAAACGCGGCGGAGCTGCTGGCGCAGCTCGACGTTGACGGCGGGCTGGTCGGCGGGGCCTCGCTCAAGCCAAAGGACTTTACGGCCATCGTCAACGCTTCCAACCAATGAAAAAACCAACCGTATTGGTAATAATGGACGGGTTCGGGCTTGCCGAGGCAAGCCCGGACAACGCGGTCAGCGTGGCCAAAACGCCCAACCTCGACCGCATATTCGGCTCGTGCCCGCACACGAGGCTTTCGGCTTCCGGCTTGGACGTTGGGCTGCCCGACGGCCAGATGGGCAACTCCGAGGTGGGGCATACCAATATTGGCGCGGGGCGCGTCGTGTTCCAAGACCTGCCCCGCATCTCGCTGGCTATTGAGAAAGGCGATTTCTTCGAGAATCCCGCGTATAACGGCGCTATAGACCACTGCCTGAAAAACGGCGCCTCGCTGCACCTTATGGGCCTGATGTCCGACGGCGGCGTTCACAGCCACAACACGCATGTATGGGCCATGCTCGAGCTGTGCAGGCGGCGCGGCCTCGACCGCGTTATTTTGCACTGCTTTCTCGACGGCCGCGACGTGTCGCCCACATCGGGCAAGGATTTCGTGGCCGAGGCGGGCGCCAAATGCGCGGCCATAACGGGCAGGATAGGCGCCATCATGGGCCGCTATTACGCGATGGATCGCGACAAGCGGTGGGATCGGGTCGCGCGCGCTTATAACGCGCTGGTTTTCGGCGACGGCGCGCCGGTGGTTGACGACCCCCCGGCCGCCATAAGCCGCTCCTATGAAAGCGGCGTGACCGACGAGTTCCTCGAACCCATCTTCGCAAGCGCCGATTCGACCGTAAAGCCCGACGACGCCGTTATCTTCTACAATTTCCGCCCCGACCGCGCGAGGGAAATCACCCGCGCGTTCGTTGACCCGGACTTTGACGGCTTCGAGCGGCGCGGCGGCTTCTTCCCGCTCAAATACGTCTGCACCACGCAATACGACGCACAGATGCCCAACGTGAGCGCGGCCTTCGCGCCCGAGGAGCTAACCAATATCTTTGGCGAATATATAGCCTCAAAAGGCTTGACACAGCTAAGAATTGCCGAAACTGAGAAATACGCGCACGTCACCTTTTTCTTCAACGGCGGCGAGGAGCGCGTGTTCGAGGGCGAGGCCCGCGCGCTGATACCGTCGCCCAAGGTGGCGACATATGACCTTAAACCTGAGATGAGCGCTTTTGAGGTGGCCGAGGAAGCCGTGGCGCGCGTGAAGAGCGGAAAGTACGACGTTGTGGTGCTGAATTTCGCCAACTGCGACATGGTGGGTCATACGGGCGTTTTCGAGGCGGCCGTAACGGCGGTCGAAACGGTGGATACCTGTGTGGGCAGGGTTATCGACGCGGTGGCCGCTATGGGCGGCGTAGCGCTCATAACGGCCGACCACGGCAACGCGGAAAAGATGCGCGACCAAAACGGGGGCGTGTTTACGGCGCACACCACAAACCCCGTGCCGTTCGCGCTTTTCGGCGCGGACGCGGGCGTCGGGCTGAAGCCGGGCAGGCTGTGCGATATCGCGCCGACCATGCTGGATCTGCTGGGGCTTGGAAAGCCCGCCGGCATGACCGGAACGTCACTGTTGTCAAATTAGGGGGATCCCCCTGAAAAATAAAGGATGGTAGACATGAAAAAAATGCTTGAGATCGTTGATGTCATAGGCCGCGAAATAATTGATTCGCGCGGCAACCCCACCGTGGAGGTCGAGATTTACGTCGAGTCCGACGACGGGTTGTTCGTGGGCCGCGCGGCCGTGCCGTCGGGCGCGTCAACCGGCATACACGAGGCGTGCGAGCTGCGTGACGGCGATAAGGGCCGCTATCTGGGCAAGGGCGTTATGAAGGCCGTAGACGCCGTGAACAACGACATAGCCGACGAGCTTGTGGGCATGAACGCGATGGATCAGGCCGCTATAGATCAAGCCCTTATCGAGCTTGACGGCACACCCAACAAAAGCAAGCTCGGCGCGAACGCCATCCTGGGCGCTTCGCTGGCCGCGGCCAAGGCGGCGGCCGAGGCGTGCGGGCTGCCGCTGTATCAATATATCGGCGGCGTGAACGCCAAGACGCTGCCCGTACCCATGATGAACATTCTCAACGGCGGCGCGCACGCGTCGAACACCGTTGACATACAGGAGTTCATGGTAATGCCGGTGGGCGCGTCGTCGTGGGCCGAGGCCCTGCGCTGGTGCGTCGAGGTGTTCCACAACCTGAAAAAGCTGCTGTCGGAGCAGGGCATGACCACGGCCGTGGGCGACGAGGGCGGCTTCGCGCCCAACTTGGCCAGCGACGAGGACGCGCTGAAGCTCATCGTTCAGGCCATCGGCGCGGCGGGCTACAAGCCCGGCGAGCAGTTCCGCATCGCGATAGACGCCGCCGTGTCGGAGTGGTATCAGGAAAAGGACGGCACTTATTTCCTTCCCAAAGCTAAGAAAACCATGACGCGCCAACAGATGGTGGACATGTGGGTGGACTTCGCCGGCAAGTATCCCATCATCTCTCTTGAGGACGGCATGGGCGAGGACGACTGGGAGGGCTGGAAGCTGCTCACAGACGCGCTGGGCGGTAAAATCCAGCTGGTTGGCGACGACCTGTTCGTCACCAACGTGGATCGCCTTTCGATGGGCATCGAAAAGGGCGTCGCGAACTCAATACTGATAAAGGTCAACCAGATAGGCACGCTGACCGAGACGCTCGACGCCATCCAGATGGCCAACCGCGCGAAGATGACCTGTGTAGTTTCACACCGTTCGGGCGAGACCGAGGACAGCACCATCGCCGATATCGCCGTGGCGGTCAACGCCGGGCAGATCAAGACCGGCGCGCCGTCGCGCTCCGACCGCGTAGCCAAGTACAACCAGCTTCTGCGCATCGAGGAGGAGCTGGGCGACGCGGCAAGCTATCCGGGCATGGACGCGTGGTTCAACCTGTAATCCTGAGCGAATAAAAAAAACGGGCGCCCCCGGCGGGCGTCCGTTTTTTTGCCGTGATGGTGTAACGCCGCGCGTTCAGCCGAACAGCCTGACCGTCAGCGCCGCCGTTACAAAGCCGGTCGCGTCGGCTAACAGCGCGCACGGCAGCGCGTAGCGCGTCTTTGAGACGCCGGCCGCGCCGCAGTAAAGCCCCAGCACATAAAACGTCGTCTCGGTCGAGCCGATCATGACCGCCGCCGTGCGGCCTATCAGCGAATCCGCGCCGTGCGCCGCTATCAGCTCCGCGCCCACGGCAAGCGCGCCGCTGCCCGAAAACGGCCTTATCAGCATCAGCGGCACACATTCGGGCGGTATGCCGGCCACCGCGCACAGCGGTCTCAGGGCATCGGCGGCCAGATCCAGCGCGCCCGACGCGCGCAGCATGGATATGACGGCCAGCAGTATTATCAGCGCGGGCAGTATGCGCGCGACCACGCCCAAGCCCTCCTTCGCGCCCGCCGTCAGCGCGTCAAAGACGTCCACGCCCTTGTACAGGCCATATGCCGTCACCGACAGCACTATCGCGGGCACGGCGAGGCTGAGTATGGCCTGACCCGGCGCGGCGCTCACAGCGGCGCGCCCTTCGCCCTCGCCGCGCGCGCCGAGAGCCTCGCGGATACTATGGCCGCCGTCATGGACGCGGCCGAGGACACCCAGACATGCGGCAGTATGTCAAACGGCGCGGCCGCGCCGTTGGCCGCGCGCACGGTCGCTATGGTCACAGGTATTAGCTGCAGCGACGCGGTGTTGATGACCACCAGCAGTATAAAGCTGTGGGACGCGCGGTTTGGGCCGCCTGTAAACCCTTTGGCGGCCGGCGCAAGTCCCTTTGCGGCCGTCGCAAATCCTTTGGCGGCAAGAAGTCCCATCGGTGTGGCCGCGTTGCCGAGGCCGAGCAGATTGGCCGACACATTGGCCGACAGCGCGTTCATGGTGGGCTGGTCGGCGTCCGGGAACAGGCGCCTGAGCGCCGGCGACAGCAGCCGCGACAGCTTCTCCGCCAGCCCCGCGCGCCGCATGACCTCCATA
>WRLW01000033.1 GCA_009777435.1 Oscillospiraceae bacterium
ATCCAACGTATACTGTTTCAAATGATTTTAGGGGATGAGCCAAATGACCGATCAGCTTCGTGAAATAGGCCGCCGCTTGTCCGAGCTGCGGGCCGACGTGGAGATGGCGCCCGAGACCTTCTGCGCTAAGGCAGGTGTCACCATAGACGAGTTAGCCGCCTATGAGAGCGGCGCGCATGACTTTTCGTTCTCGTTTCTTTACAACGCCGCGCGTATTTTGGGCGTTGACGTAATCGACCTCATGAGCGGCGACAGCCCGAGGCTGTCGGGCTGGTGCGTCGTGCGCGGAGGCGAGGGCTACGCCGTGGATCGCCGCGCGGCCTACAAGTACAGCCATCTGGCCTTCACCTTCCGCGACAAGAAGGCCGAACCGTTTCTGGTAACGGCCGAGCCGCGGCAGGTTGTGCCCGAGCTGCACGCCCACGACGGACAGGAGTTCAACTGGATGGTATCGGGGCGTATGCGCTTCCGCATAGCGGACGCCGAATACATCCTTGAGCCGGGCGACAGCGTGTATTTCAACGCGTCCATACCACACGCCATGCAGGCGCTCGACGACGCGGCGGCGCAGTTTGTGGCCGTCGTGATGGGATAGGAGGTAAAAATATGCCGCTTTATGAAAAATATACCGGCCGCCACCGTGACGACTTCTGCACGTTAGACGACCTCAGCAAAAACTACAAGCTCAACGTGCCCGACGATTTCAATTTCGCCTTTGACTGCCTTGACGCGATGGCCGCCCAAACGCCGGACGCGCTCGCGCTGCTGTGGCTGTCCAACGCCGGCGAGGAGAAGCGCTTTTCGTTCGGGGACATCAGCCGCCTGTCCGTAAAGGCCGCGAATTTCTTTATCTCACAGGGCGTCGTCAAGGGCGATATGGTCATGCTCACCATGTCGCGCGACTGGCGCTACTGGCCTGTGCTGATGGGCCTGCACCGCATGGGCGCGGTTGCCGTCCCGGCTACTTATCTGCTGACCAAAAAAGACTTTGAATACCGCATGAACGCCGCGTCGGTCAAAATGCTGCTGACCACGCCGCGCTTCGGGGTTACTAAGGCGATGGACGAGGCGCTGCCAAACTGCCCGACGGTCGAAAAGCTCGCCGTGTTCGGCGGCGAGGCGCCCGCCGGATGGATCGACTTCGACGCCGAGTGGGACGCCGCGCCCGAAACGCCCGTCGCCCGCAACACGGTCAAGGGCGATATGATGCTGATGGCGTTTTCGTCCGGCACCACCGGATACCCGAAGATGGTCTGGCATGACTACACTTATCCGCTCGGACACATAATGACCGGCTGCTTCTGGCAGCGCTGCGAGGACGGCGGCCTGCACTTCACCATCTCCGACACGGGCTGGCTAAAGAGCCTGTGGGGCAAGATGTACAGCCAGTGGCTGTCCGGCTCGGCTGTGTTTACCTATGATTTCGATAAGTTCTCCGCGCCCGATATCCTTGAGAAGATAGCCAAATATAAAGTGACCACCTTCTGCGCGCCGCCCACCATGTACCGCTACCTGATCAAGGAGGATCTGAAAAAATACGACCTCTCGGCGCTGCGCCACTGCGTCGCGGCGGGCGAGGCGCTCAACCCGGAGATATACAACGTCTGGCAGACGGGCGCCGGCCAGAAGATATTCGAGGGCTTCGGGCAGACCGAGACCACCCTGAGCTGCTGGACGGGCTACCCGTGGATGCAGCCGCGCCTCGGCTCTATGGGATTGCCCGCGCCCGGCTACCGCATGATCATAGCGGACGACGCCGGCAGCGAGGTAGGGCCGGGCGTTACCGGGGAAATATGTATCCGCACCGACGAGGAGGGCGGCGGCAAGCCGTTCGGACTGTTCTCGGGCTACTACCGCGACGACGAGATGACCAAAAGCGTCTGGCGCGACGACCTGTACCACACGGGCGACACGGCCTATAAAGACGAGATGGGCTTCTTGTGGTATGTCGGGCGTCTGGACGACGTTATCAAGTCGTCGGGCTACCGTATAGGGCCGTTCGAGGTGGAGAGCGCCATGATGGAGCATCCGGCCGTCACCGAATGTGCCGTGACGGGCGTGCCCGACCCCGAGCGCGGCTTCGCCGTGAAGGCCACGGTCGTGCTGTCGGAGGGCTATTCCGGCTCGGCGGAGCTTACTAAAGAACTTCAGACGCACGTCAAGAAAGTAACCGCGCCGTATAAATATCCGCGCATAATCCAGTATGTGGACAGCCTGCCCAAAACCATCTCAGGCAAAATCCGCCGCGTCGAAATACGCGAAAAGGACGGCGTGAGGTAAGAGGGCGGGGCAGCCCCCGCTGATCGGGTTAATCTAAAAATGATTGCGTCCCCTCTCTGAACGGGGTATACTAATACCAGAGGGTGGTGTTCGCTGTGACACAGGTTAATGTGCAGCTTGATAATACAGTCGCGCAGCAGTTGGAGGCGACCGCGCGTGACAACGGGTATACGCTCGCGGGATACATCTCCGCTGTTATCAGCGGGCATTGCGCGAGCGTGATGAAGAGGGAGCTTGACGCGAAACGGGTTCTGCTTGACCTGATTGCGACGGCCGACCCTGACCCGACATTCGTAAGACCGGCCGAAATCCCTTGGGACGTATCAACCCCTCGGGAGGCGTTTAGCTGATGTACTATATCGACAGTAACACCTATATTTACTTCGATAAGAACGCCTCGCGGGCATTGACCTCTAAGCTGCTCTCCGTCAATCCGGCCAACATTAAGATTCCGGCGATGGTCGCGGCCGAACTGCGGTTAGGCGCGGAAAAAAGCGCGAGGCGTGAGTATAACTCGGAACGGCTGGAACGGTTTCTGTCCCTGTATGAGATTGTACCGTTTGACGACGACGCGGCCAAAAGCTATGCGAAGCTCCGGGCGGAGTTAGAGCGGAGCGGACAGGTCATCGGAGCCAACGACATGGTGATCGCCGCCACCGTGCTGAGCGGCGGCGGGACGCTTATCACCCGCAACACGGATGAGTTTTCAAGGATCACCGAGCTGAAAAACGAAAACTGGTTTTAACAAACCCGGTTACACGTCCGGGGGTTCGCGAAGCGAAATCGCGCGGTTCGCGCGCTGCCGGCCGCCCCTACGGCCCGTTGATTACGCGCAAACCCCGTAGGGACGCACATTGTGCGTCCGCGCGCCCCCCGCGCCGCAAATCAATCCCCCAAACCCTTTGCCGAAGCACACAACGCCAGCAGCTCCTCCGGCTCCACGGCGGGTATAGGTGAACTGATAAAATCCTTCTTGTTGCGCGTGACAATATAATCCGCCTTTTCTCTTTTGGCGGTGGCGGCAAGTACGGAGTCCTCAAAGTCGTCCATGTCTAACGCGTGGGCGGCGACGGTATCAACAGCCAGCGTATCGCACACGCCGACCAGCTCCGCCAGATGGAGCATAGCCGCTTTTGCCTTTCGTTTACCCACATTCCTGCTGATGATGTAATGAATATCCGTCATGCAGCCGGCACAAACGAAAGCGTCAATCCTCTTGTTCATGGATAGCTGAATGACAGAGCAGGACTTTTCAAAAAACGGATTACGCTTTTCTATTACATCAATTATGATGTTTGAATCCAATATTACCCTCATTGTCCGGCAAGCCGCTCCTCTCTGGCTTGCTCCAGAGTGAGCGGATTGGCGGCGGCGATCCCAATCAAGCTGTCAAGGATGGCTTGCTTATCCCGTGCCGGACTGGTTATGGTGGCGATGATTTTGCCGTTTCGCGTGACATACACATCCTCGCTTGCGGCGCGGTTCAAATATCTGCCAACATTCGCTTTTAACTCGGTAGATGTTATCAGCATGGACAATTTCCTCCAATTATTCAGCCTATTATCAGTATACCACAACCGTACCAAAAAAACAATCAAAAAGGTGCGATGATTTCATTTCGCCAACCCCCTAAAAACCCAAACGCCCCGCCGGAGAATACAATCCTCGGCGGGGCCTTTAACTATGGCAGGGGATGAGGGAATCGAACCCCCACTAAAGGTTTTGGAGACCTCTGTCATACCACTTGACCAATCCCCTGCGTATGACGCCGGCGGCTTTTGACCGCCGTCCAGCCAGTAGTATAGCACACGTTCGCGGAAAAATCAACCCCAAATCGGCCGCGATTCCCTTGACGATTTGGACGCGGCGTGATAAAATACGGGCATTGCTATCAGGAAAGGATTGACCAAGCATGAGCGAGCTGTTCCCTAACATACCCGCCGTTAAATATCAGGGCGCGTCCGGCCAAGACCCTCTGGCGTTCAGCTACTATAACCCCGACGAGGAGATACTGGGCAAACCTATGAAGGAACACCTTAAATTCTCGCTGGCATGGTGGCATACGCTGTGCGGCGAAGGCTCGGACATGTTCGGCCCCGGCACCTATGACAAGGAGTTCGGCGCCGAAAAGCGCGACTTCATGGCACACGCCAAGGCGAAGGTGGACGCGGGCTTCGAGCTGATGCAAAAGCTGTCGATCGGCTACTTCTGCTTCCACGACACCGATCTGGTGGCCGAGGGCCAAACGCTCGCCGAATCCAACAAGCGGCTTGACGAAATCACAGACTACATCAGGCAAAGGATGGACGCCACCGGCATAAAATGCCTGTGGGGCACCTGCAACGCGTTCTCGCACAGGCGCTTCATGGCCGGCGCGGGCACCTCGCCCGACCCCGATATATTCGCTTATGCCGCCGCCAAGATAAAAAAGGCCATTGAGCTGACAGTAAAGCTCGGCGGCACGGGCTATGTTTTCTGGGGCGGCCGCGAGGGCTATGAAACGCTGCTCAACACAAACGTTCAGCTTGAGCTTGACAACCTCGCGCGCCTGATGCGCATGGCCGTCGAATACGCCAGAAGCATAGGCTTCAAGGGCGACTTCTACATCGAGCCCAAGCCCAAGGAGCCGTCCAAGCACCAATACGACTTCGACGTGGCCACAGCCTGCAATTTCCTGCGCGCGTACGGGCTGCTCGGCGACATTAAAATGAACGTCGAGGCCAACCACGCGACGCTGGCCTCGCACACCTTCTCGCACGAGGTGCGCATGGCCGCCGTAAACGGCGCGTTCGGCTCCATCGACGCCAACCAGGGCGACCTGCTGCTCGGCTGGGATACCGACCAGTTCCCCTGCGACGTATACGACGCCACCATGTGTATGCTTGAGATCATACGCGCCGGCGGCTTCACCAACGGCGGCCTGAACTTCGACGCCAAGACGCGCCGCATGTCCAACACCCCGGAGGATATGGCATATGGCTTTATCACCGGCATGGACACCTACGCGCTCGCGCTGCGCAAGGCGGCCGCCATAATAGAGGACGGGCGTTTGGACAATTTCGTCGAGCAGCGCTACGCGGGCTACAAGGCCGGCATAGGCGCCGACATCGTGGCCGGCAAAGCCGGTCTCAAGGAGTTGGAGGCCTACGCGCTCCAAAACGAGCCTAAGTCCCCGGCCAGCGGCCGTCAGGAAATGCTCGAGGGTATGCTTAACAGAATCATGTACGGATAGGGCTTTATGGCTTGCGCGGGCGCACGCGGTTCCCGGCCGGGAAGCAGTTGTGCGCCCGTTCTAACATTTTTGGAAAGTGAGGACGAACCATGACGGTTTTTCTGGGCATAGACATAGGCACGTCGGGCGCTAAGAGCCTGCTGATGGACGATGCCGGCCGCGTGATATGCGCCGCCACCACTTCGTATACCGTGGATATACCGCAAAACGGCTGGGCTGAACAGCACCCCGACCTGTGGTGGAACGCCGCCGTCGAGACCGTGCGCGGCGCGCTGTCCAAGGGCGCGGAGCAAGGCGTCGGGCCGGACGACATAAAGGCCGTCGGCCTTACCGGCCAGATGCACGGTCTTGTTATGCTTGACGGAGGCGGCGCGCCCATACGCCCCGCGCTGCTGTGGTGCGACCAGCGCACGGGCGAGGAGTGCGCGGAGATCACGGAGGCCGTGGGCGCGAAGCGCCTGATTGAGCTGACGGCCAACCCCGCGCTGACCGGCTTCACGTCGCCCAAGATACTGTGGGTGCGCAAGCACGAGCCGGACAACTACGCCAAATGCGCCAAAATAATGCTGCCCAAGGACTATATACGCTTTAAGCTTACCGGCGACCACGCCGGCGACGTCTCCGACGCGAGCGGCATGGGACTGCTCGACGTGGCCGGCCGAACGTGGTCTGACGAGGTGCTTGAGAAGCTTGATATCGACAAGGCGCTGCTCGGAAAGCTTTATGAGTCGTGCGAGGTCACATGCTCCATTACGGCTAAAGCGGCCTCGGCTACGGGCCTGCCGGCCGGCATACCCGTGGTGGCCGGCGCGGGCGACAACGCCGCCGCCGCCATCGGCACGGGCGTCGCGCGCGACGGGCGCGCGTTTGTCACCATAGGCTCGTCGGGCGTGGTGTTCGCGCACGCGTCGAAGATGACGCTTGACCCCGGCGGGCGCGTCCACACGTTCTGCTCCGCCGTTCCCGGGGAATGGCATATAATGGGCGTTATGCTGAGCGCCGGTCTGTCGCTTCAGTGGCTGCGCGACCACACGCTGTCCAACATCGCGTCCGACGCGGCGGCGCGCGGCATCAGCCCATACGCGCTGATGGACGAGATGTGTTCGCAGTCGCCCATAGGCTGCAACCGCCTGATTTTCCTGCCCTATATGAGCGGCGAGCGCACCCCGCACCTTGACCCCGACTGCCGGGGCGTTATGTTCGGGCTGTCGGGCATACACACCCAAAAAGACCTTATCCGCTCCGTTATGGAGGGTATATCCTACGCGCTTAAGGACTCTTTAGACATCGTACACGCCATGGGCGCGCCGGTGGACAGCATAACGGCCTGCGGCGGCGGCGGCGGCAGCGCGGTATGGCGGCAGATGCTGGCCGACGTGTTCGGCTGCTCGGTGGGCGCTGTGCAGAGTCAGGAAGGCCCGGCGCTGGGCGCGGCCATACTGGCGGGCGTCGGCGCGGGCGCCTACCCCTCCGTGCCACACGCGTGCGACCTGCTGATAAAGGAGACCGGCTCCACCGGCCCGGATCCGGCCGCCACGGCGGAATACGCCAAATTCCACAGGCTGTTCAAGAGCCTTTACGCTACAATGAAGGACGAATTCAAAGCTCTCGCGGCTTTATAGCAAGCTTGCGCGGCGGCCCCCGGCCTGACAGACCGGGGGCCGTTTTGTGTTCAGGGCGGAGCGTCCACTGTTATGGGCTGGTTGGTTTTAATGCCGTCCTCGCCTATCTCCAGATAATAGGTCGCGCCGCCGGAGTGGTCGTATTCGATGCGCAGCGCGCGCTCGTTTTTGTATATGCGCGCCTTCATGCGGCCGCCGGGGTCGCCGCGGCCGAGCGTCAGCACGGGCGTCTGGTATGTCTGGCCGTTGAACACAACAGGCTCGAAGGCGAACCCGCCCACGTCGCGCTCCTCGTAATTGGTAATCTCGACCTGATTGCGCGGCGTCACGGAGCCGCCGCTTCCGTCGGGGCCGGGCGGCGTTACCTCATAGGGGTCGGTGGTCATGCCGGCCTGTATGTCGAGCGGGTAATCCCGGCTGAACCAGTACAGCGGCAGGCCGTCCACGTTGGTGTACTGCATCGAGCTGTACCTGTGCTTGGCCTCGATGAACTTTATACATTCGTTGTGGATATCAAGATAATACACGTCCGAGCTGTCCCCGGCCAGATACTTAAAGGGCTTGTCCCAGTCGGTTCGCAGGCGGTTGACCACCAGATCGGCTATCGCGCCGGCGGCGGCGTAGAGGTTAGTGACATATAACTCCGGCGTGAACAGGGCTTGCGTGGCGTTGAGCGCGCCCGCGCTCAGCTCGCCGTCGAATACATATGTGCGCTTCGCGCCGTCGAAGTACAAAACGTCCTTCATGACGCCGCCTATAAGGGCGCGCATGGCTATAGAGCCGGACTTGAACTGAACCTCCGCCGAGCCGTCGGAGCTGCGGACTATTATGCCGTCGCCGCGCGATATGCTGACGCCCTCGTACACCTCGCCTATCGAGACCGTGTTGGCCAGCGCCCGCGAATACGGCCCCTCGCACGCGAACTCATGCTCCATCTCGCCGTCGCCGGGACACCATATATCAGCCGTTATATCCGCGCCGAGCCTGATGTCCGCGCCGTACATAATCAGCGGCAGGCTTGAGCCGAGAAGCTGCACGACGTCGCCTAACTCGGCCGCCGGGTCGAGAAACACGCCCGAGGCCGTAAACGGCCTGTGCGCTCAGTAGGCGACGCGGTCATAAGCCTCCCAGCACATCCACTCCGTGGCCCAGGGGTTCTCTATAACCATCTCGCGGTTTGCCGGGCCGTTTGTATAGCCCACGCGGTACTCGTTCCCGCCGCCGCGCATAACGACCGAGGTAAAATAACACTCCATGCCGGTCTCGGTAAAAGCCTTCTCATGCGCGATGACCGGCGTCATCCATTCGTTGGCGACCGTCAGCCGCAGCATACCGCCGTCGGTAATCATGAAATACCCGCCGCCGGCCGAAGCTATGTGGCCGGCCACCTCGCGCATGGTCATATCGTTGGGGTAATCTATAAAATGAAAGGGCACGCCCCAGGGGTTTTCCATCTGCAGCCCGACGCGCTGGCATATGATATCCATAGCCTCGTACATGGGCATGGGGTAGTTATACTGCAAGCCCTCGGCGGCAAAGGGCGCGTTCATCATCACCACGCGGTCGCAGCAGATGAAGCGCGTCCCGTTAACGTCCCTCGCGCGGCGGTCTACGAAGAATTCGCCCTTTTGCAGCCATTCCGTGGCCCCGTCCGCGCCGTTTATTCTTATATAAGGCGTCACCCGCGCGCGCGCGGGCACGCTCGCGGAGTCCTCGCGCAGCGTGAACGACAGCTCGCGCATACAGCAGCCGCCGACGGCCGGCTTAGACCGCCCGCACAGCGCCCCCGACAGCGACATGTCGTAAATATGCCCGCCGGTATACTCGGCGCCTTCTATGTCTATCTTATACTCAAACGCGCCGCCGCCGGCGTTTATATAGTCGCGCCATTTCTGCGACATATAGGTCATGTCAATAACCCGTCCTTTCCTGACGGCCGCGGGGCGGCCCTATACCTCGATCAGCGAGAACACGCCGCCCGACCAGAACACCTCGCCGCCGACCGATATCTGCGCGGCCGCCTCGACGCACGAGCCGTAAAACGGCCTTGTCATCTGCCCAAGCTGCGGGTCTATAAACGTTACGTCCACGCGCTCCGGCGCGATGGCCGCGCATATGGCCGACATTGCCGCCTGAGGCAGCCAGTCGGTCAGACGCACGGTCAGCTTGCGCTTGACGGCCACGCGGCGGCGGTGCATAACGCCGTCTATGGTGCGCCCGGCATACGCGTCGTCGAGGTCGTTGCGCGACCACCGCAGGCCGCCTTTTTCGATATATTTGGCGTAATCCGTGCCGCCGATGATGAATACCACCCGAAAAAACCTCCCCTCAAACCGACATAGTTGTATAACCGAGACGGCGCATCTCGGCGTTGTGGGCGTCCCAGGTCACGCGCCCCAGCACGGTCTCGTTGACCGCCAGCACGCTTCCGCGCGCGGTCAGCTCAATAAGCCGCTCCAGCAGATCCTCGACGCGCGAGCTTGCGCCGCCCTCCTCGCGCACGATGTCGCGCAGCAGCGCCTCCGGCGCTTCAAGGTTGCGCCCCGCGCGCTGGTCGCCCAATACGGCCAGAAACTCGCGGTTGGCGGGTATGACCGCTCCCCGCGCTAACCGGGGCACGGGTATCTCCGATAAGCGCGGCAGCTTAAACCCAAACGAGCCGCCCCCTATGCCCGGCACCCATGAGGGCACAGAGAACGACACGCGGTTCAAAGCCGTTATCATACCGTTGACGCCGCGTATTATCAGGTTGACCGCGCCGTACATCATGCTCACCATGCCGTTCCAAACGCCCGAAAAAGAGCTTTTAACGCCCTCCCAAGCCTTCACCCACTGGGCCGCGAACGCGCCCGACACAAAAGAGGCGACGCCGCTCAGACCGTCCGTCACCGCCGCGAGCGCGCCGCCTATGACGCCGGAGGCGGCCGAAACTAACGCGCTTGCCGTTCCAAAAGCCCTGCCCAGCGCGTCAAGGGCGGCCAGCGCGGCGTCGCAAGTCCATTTGGCCACAGGCTTCAAAAACTGCTCGAAAATATACAAAAGCGCCGGCTTGACAGCGGTTATAACCGCGTCCAGCACGCCGAGCGCGGCGGCCAGCGCGTTCAGGAAACGCGGCGGCAGCTCGTTTATCACAAAGCCGCCTAACGGCGCAAGCACGTTTTTATACAGCCACTCAAGCCCCGCGCCGACGGTCTGCGAAAAGGGCGCGAGCGCGGCCCACAGGCGCGACAGCGCCGACGACACGGCGTCGAGCGCTTTTTGAAGGTTAGCGCGCGCGAACTCTATTAAGCGCTCCAGCGCGCCGCCCTCGGAGGCCGGGGGCGCGGGCATCCGCGCGGCGACCGTGATCTGTACGGACGAACCGGCCTGCGCCGGCGCGGGCGGCCTCTCAAGCGCGGCCCTCAGCGCGCCGGCCGCGGCCGCGCCGCGCGCGAGGGCGTCCGCGCCGTGTGCCAGCGCGCCGGCAAGCCGCGCCGCCAGAGCCTCGAAGCGCGCGGCGGTCTTGTCCGCCGAGACGGGTATGGCGGCGAGCGCCTCCGCTCCGCGCCGCATGGCCGCCGCGAGCGTCCCGGCCGCGCCGGACAGCGCCTCGGCGGCGTTTGAGAGTATTTCAAGCGCGGCCGCGACGGTTCGCGCCGCTTGTGTGACAGGCCGGAGGTCGGGCTTTTCGGCCTTGCCGCCGTCCTTTGATCCGTTAGCCTCCGGCGGCGCTTCAAAGGCGGGCGCGGGCAGGCGGTTCAGTTCGTCGAAGGCCGCCAGCGCCGTCTTGCCGGCGTTCACGGCGGCGGGAGCCGGCCCTGCCGCGCCTTTGCCGGGGGGGTGGA
>WRLW01000034.1 GCA_009777435.1 Oscillospiraceae bacterium
GGTAGCCCGGGCTGGGCTGTGACAGGCCGGGGAATTTGCCGCCGCCCGCCCAGTCAAATTTGCCGCCGTCCACCACAACGCCGCCCACAGACGTGCCGTGCCCGCCCATAAACTTTGTGGCCGAATGTACGACTATGTCCGCGCCGTGTTCGATGGGGCGCAGAAGATAAGGCGTCGCGAAGGTGTTGTCAACAATAAGCGGTATGCCGTGTCTGTGCGCGGTCTCGGCGGCGGCGGCTATGTCCGGGACGTTTGAGCTGGGATTACCCAAGCTCTCTATGAATATGGCCTTGGTGTTTGGCCTTATGGCCCGCTCAAAATTCGCGGCGTCGCCGCCGTCCGCAAACGTGGTCTCTATGCCAAATTCCGGCAGCGTGTGCGCGAACAGGTTATAGGTGCCTCCATAAATGTATTTGTCCGATACGATATGGTCGCCGAAACGCGCGATATTCTGTATGGCATAGGTGACGGCCGCCGCGCCTGAGGCCGTGGCCAGAGCCGCCGCGCCGCCCTCCAGCGCCGCCACGCGCCGCTCGAACACGTCGCTGGTCGGGTTCATAAGGCGCGTGTAGATGTTGCCCGCCTCGCCGAGCGCGAACCTGCCCGCCGCCTGCGCCGAATCCCGAAAGACATACGACGCCGTTTGGTAAATCGGCACCGCGCGGGCGTCGGTAGCCGGGTCGGGCGTCTCCTGCCCCGCGTGTACCTGCAGCGTTTCAAACCTGTATTTGCTTCCCATCCTGATCTCTCCCTCTTTTATAAAACAGTTCCCAAAGCTTGCGGCGCGAGTATTGCATACAATACACATCGCAATTGTATGTTATGTATTATAACCATACGCGCCGGCTTTGTCAACGGGTCAAAAATATTTTTCCGCGCACATCCGCCCGCAGACGCGGCGGGGTTACACGCCGGGGGCGCGGGGGCGCAGGATTCGCTCCGCGTTGCCGCCTAATATGGCGTCCACGGCTTCGATAGGGAGCGGCATGGATTTCAGGTGTTCTATTTCCTTTTGGGCGTCGCTCCACGGGGCGTCCGAGCCGAACAGTATTTTGTCCGCGCCGTGCTTTTGGACAATCCTCAGAAACATATCGCGCGGGAAATACTCAAAGCCCATCGAGGTGTCTAAATAGATATCGCCGCCGGCCAGATAAGCCTCCACGTCGTCCCACTGCTCATGCCCGCCCAAATGCGCCGCGATGATAACGCCGCCGCGCATCTCGCCGGCTATGCGCGCGAACCGGCGCGGCGAGCTTTTGAAGGGCGGCCGGAAGGCCGGGTCAAGGCCGGCGTGGTGCAGGAGTATCAGCCCCTTGCCGAGCGCGTAGTCGTATATTTTGAGCATACGCGCGTCGTCTATTATAAAGTCCTGATACTCGGCGTGGAATTTCAGCCCTTTGAGGCCCAGCGCCGCCACAAAGTCAATATCGCGCCTGTAATCGTCTGTATGCGGGTAAATGCTGCCGAAGCAGATCAGCCTGTCCGAGCGCAGGCCGGCCGCCCATTCGTTGGCCTTGCGCGTCTGCGACTGCTTTGTGACGACGGGCAGTACGACCGAGGCGTCTATGCCCCAGGCGTCCATGTTGCTCAGCAGGCCGGACACCGTGCCGTCGCTCACCGGCGGGTATATGTCGTCTATCTCGTCACGCAGCGCGCGCATGGCCTTGGGCGCCAGCTCGTCCGGGAAAACATGCGCGTGTATATCGATAACCATTAAGAACCCTCCCTTGCTATACGCACAAACTCATATATCTTGTTCGCGTCTTTAAGGCCGCCGGTCTCCACGCCGCCGCTCACGTCCACGCAAAACGGCGCCAGCTCCCGGACGGCCCGGGCGACGTTCAGGGCCGAAAGCCCTCCGGCTATAAAGAACGGGGGGCCTTCATAGCCGTCCAATAATCCCCAGTCAAAGACCCTTCCTGTGCCGCCGCGTTGCGGCGACAAGGTGTCGAACAGCACATAGTCGGCGCCGCGCGGCGGCTTGGGCGGCGCGCGGCCGACGCCGGCCGCCTTTATCACGGGGCAGCCGCAGTCCGCTTTCAGGCGCGCTATATAGTCCTGATCCTCGTCGCCGTGAAGCTGCGCCAGATCGATTACCCCGCTCCGGTACAGCGCCGCGACCTCCCCGGCGTCCTGATTCACAAACACGCCCACAGCCTTTATCTTCGCGTCCATCCGCTCCCTCAGCGCGGCGGCCTCCGCCGCTCCGATACGGCGGCGGCTTGGCGCGAACACAAACCCAACATAGTCCGGCAGCGCGGCGTTGACGGCGGCTATGTCCTCCGCGCGGCTCAGGCCGCATATCTTTACCTTGCTCACGGGCGCCCCCTAAGCTCCGCCAGTGCGGCCTTTTTGTCGCGCGCGCGCATCAGCGTCTCGCCCACCAAAACGGCGTTAACGCCGTTTTGACGCAGAGCCTCCACATCCCCGGCCGTTCTCACGCCGCTCTCGGACACGAAAACAATATCGCCCGGCACACACCCGCGCAGCCTTATGCTGTTGCCCGTATCGACGGCGAAGGTTTTAAGGTCGCGGTTGTTGACCCCGACCACCCGCGCCCCGGCGCGGAGCGCGGCTTTCAGCTCCCGCTCGCTGTGGGCCTCGACAAGGCAGGACAGGCCGAGCCTGTCGGCCTCCTTTATATACTCCGCCAGCCGCGCGGGCGTGAGTATGGCGCATATGAGCAGTACGGCGTCGGCGCCGAGGCGGGCGGCCTGTTCTATCTGGAAGGCGTCGATGGTAAAGTCCTTGCGCAGCAGCGGGACTTCAACAAGGCCGCGAATTTCGGCCAGATGAGCGTCGCTTCCCCGGAAATATTCCGGCTCGGTCAGCACGGATATGGCGGCGGCGCCGGCTTGCTCGTATTCCCGCGCGATGTCCGCGTAAGCGTATTCCGGCGCGATTACCCCTTTGGAGGGCGACGCCTTTTTCACCTCGCAAATAAAGTGCAGTCCCGGACGGCTCAGGGCGCGCTCGAACAGGAAGGGCGTCCGCGCGGCGCGCGGCGGCGGCAGGCCCGCCTCTTTATCCCTCGCGACGCGCGCGGCCGTGGATTTAACGATTGCGTCCAGTATACCCAACCTATATACCCCCGTTTGAACAGCTTATAAATTCCTCCAGCTTGCTTATGGCCTTCCCGCCGTCTATCACGTCCCCGGCTGTCTTAACGGCGGCGGCGATGGATTCGTATCCGCCCGATATATACAGCGCGGCGGCGGCGTTGAGGACGGCGGCGTCGCGCTTCGGCCCCTTTTGGCCGCTCAGCACCGAGCGCAGTATGGCCGCGTTTTCGGCGGGATGGCCGCCGGCGAGGTCGCTCTTTGCGCAGCGCTTTAACCCGAACTGCTCCGGCGTGATCTCATAGGAGCGCAGCCAGCCGTTTTTCACCTCGCAAATGAGGGTGGGCGCGCTCATTGATATTTCGTCCAGCCCGTCGCTGCCGTATACGACCATCGCGTTTTTAACGCCCAAGCTCATAAGCACCTTGGCTAAAGGCTCGACCAACTCCGCGTCATAGACGCCCATCAGCTCCATGTTCGCGCCCGCCGGGTTGGTGAGCGGCCCGAGGATATTGAAAACCGTCCTTATGCCAAGCTCTTTTCTGACGGGCGCAACATATTTCATGGCTATGTGATAGTTCTGCGCGAACAGGAAGCATATGCCGATATCCCTGAGCAGCTCCGTGCTTCTCTCGGGCGGTATGCCTATGTTGACGCCCAGCGCCTCTAATACGTCGGCCGCGCCGCACTTGCTTGAGGCGCCCCGGTTCCCGTGCTTGGCCACGGGCACGCCCGCCGCCGCCGCTATGAAGGCCGCCGTCGTGGATATATTAAACGTGTTCGAGTGGTCGCCGCCCGTGCCTACGATCTCCAAGGCGTCCACGTTGTGCAGCAGGCGCACGCAATGCTTGCGCATACCCGAGGCCGAGGCCGTTATCTCGTCCACGGTCTCGCCTTTAAGGCTCAGCGCCGTCAGATACGCGCTCATCTGCACGGGCGTGGCCTCGCCGGTCATGATCTCGTGCATGACCGCCTCCGCGGTCTCATAGCTCAAGTCCTGTTTTTTGGACAGCGCCAAAATCGCTTCCCTTATCATCTTGATTTCCGTCCCTTCCAATAGTTAATATTTATCCAAACAGCCCGGCGCTTACCCACATGGGAACCGCCGCCGCCAGAGCTATCATACACGCTATGAAGTAGAGCGCGCCGTATATTCCGAGATGCCCGTTACCCCAGGCCCTGTCGCCCGCTATCGAACGGCTCATCATGGCCCACATGTTCTGATAGGCCATGAGAAACGAGTTGGCCGCCATGACGAATACCGCGAGCCACACCAGCGGGCTTATGCCATAAGCCTCCTGTATGGCCGGGAGTATGGGCACCATGATGGCTATGGTCGGTATAAAGAGCGCCACGTCGAAGAACCTCCACAGGAACATAAACGTCATGATGCCGAACATAAACAGCCACGGGGCAGACGCTATGGGCGCGAGCGCCGGAACCACTATCCCGGCGAGCCACTGCGAGATGCCCGTTTCGTTAAATATGGCCCCAAGGCTGAGCGCCATAGCGATAAAGACCACAAGCTCCCAGTTCGCGCCGGCGTTGAAGTCCTTGGCCTCCAAAACCCCGAACAGGAAAAACGCGAACACGGCCGCGAGGCACAGCGCGGCGTCGGGCAGCCCGTGGAGCCTGCTTGTGAGGAACATCACAAATACGGCCGTCAGGATAAGGGCCGCGATGGTTTCATTGCGGCTCATTTTCTGGACGGGCTGCTCCTTAATGGCGTTTATGGCGTCCTCGGAGAGCTTGCCCTTGGGCTTCAGCACAAGCAGGCTGCCCGCTATCAGCAGGGCCGTCGTCAGTATCATGGGCAAAAACAGCACGCTGAACCAGCTTCCAAACGTGACAAGCCCCTCCATGCCCGGAACCGCGTTTATCATGCCTGAAATAATCGGCCCCCAAAGCGCGCCGGTCAGCCATCCCGAGCCGGGCAGCAGCGCCATTGAAAAGGCTGTCAGCAGAATCAGCGAGTTGCCCTTGGAGCCTTTTTCGAGCTTGCACAGCTCGCAGCACTGCACGGCTATGGGTATTACGATGGCCACCCGCACGGTGATGGAGGGCGTCAAAACGCTCAGTATCACCCCGATCAACACCAGCGCCAGCACCAGCGATATGTACGAGGGCCTGAACAGCTTGATCACGGCTATCGCGATGCGCTTACCCAGCCCTGCTTTCTGGAGCGTATACCCGAAAAAGAGCGCGGGTATGAGCGTCCAGATGGCCGACTGCGTGAAGCCTGAAAACACGACCGCGGGCCGCAGGCCAAGCACCAGCGAGAAAAACGCCAGAAACAGCGCCCCCGCCGAATACGATAACCTAAAGGGCTTGAAAATCCAAATACACAGCGCTATCAGGATGCCGCCCAGCATTATCTGAGCGTCGCCGCTCAGGGCTTCGGAGAAGGGCTTTACGGCCATAACGGCAACCGCGGCCGACACCAGAAGCCCGCTCCCTAAATAAGATGCTTTTCCCATTGTCTTATAACCTCCAAAATCATGATATGGCCCGCTTTATTTCTTCGGCGAACCGGCCGACCGGCCCGACGCAATCGCGGCCATGCTCCGCGATAATACGCACGATGGCGCTGCCGACTATAACGCCGTCCGCGAAGCCCGCTATGGCGCGCGCCTGCTCCGGCGTCGAAACCCCGAACCCAACGGCGCACGGGATATCCGAAACGCGCCTTACGCGCTCCACCATGCGGCGGGCGTCGTTTCCAAGCTCGCGCCGCTCGCCCGTGACGCCTAACGACGAAACGCAGTACAGAAAGCCGCCGGAGCTTTTCGCGATGCCGGCTATCCTGTCCCCGGAGGTGGGCGCGATAAGCGAGATAAGCTCGACGCCCTCCGATACGCAAGGCCCGAGCAGCTCGTCCCTCTCCTCAAAGGGCAGGTCGGGCACGATCAGCCCGTCCACGCCGGACTCCGCGCACCGCGCGGCGAAGCTTGACACGCCGCGCGCGAACACGGGGTTATAGTATGTCATAAACAGCAGCGGCGCTTTTATATCCGCCCGGACGCGCGCCGCGAGGCCGAACAGCTTTTCCACCGTACAACCGGCTCCGAGCGCCCGCTCGCTCGCCGCCTCTATGACCGGGCCTTCGGCTATCGGGTCGGAGAACGGGACGCCTATCTCAATGGCGTCCGCCCCCGCCCCGGCGAGCGCGTACAGCACCCTTTCGGTGGTCTCTAAATCGGGGTCGCCGCCCGTAACAAACGGGATGAACGCCTTCCCGGACGAAAACGCGCCGGCTATCCTATTCATTAACGCATACCCCCCTGTATTTGGCTATGGCCGCCACGTCCTTGTCCCCGCGCCCCGACAGGGTTACGACCACAATTTTTTCCTTTCCCAATGACGGCGCGTATTTCATGGCATAGGCCACGGCGTGGGCGCTTTCGATGGCCGGTATGATGCCTTCCGTCCGTGTCAGGTACTCAAACGCCTCCACGGCCTCCGCGTCCGTGACGGCGGCGTATCGCGCGCGCCCCCGGTCGAACAGGCTCGCGTGTTCGGGGCCGACGCCGGGATAATCCAGACCCGCCGAGATGGAGTACACCGGCGCTATCTGCCCAAACGCGTCCTGGCGGAAATACGACTTCATGCCGTGGAAAATCCCCACCGAGCCGTCCGCGATGGCCGCGGCGTTGTCCGGGGTGTCAAGCCCCCTCCCCGCCGCCTCGCAGCCTATAAGCTCCACGGTCTCATCCTCAATGAACTCATAAAACGAGCCTATGGCGTTGCTTCCGCCGCCCACGCAGGCGATCACCGCGTCGGGCGCGCGTCCCTCCGCCTCTATCATCTGCGCCCTGACCTCGCGGCCGATAACGGACTGGAAGTCGCGCACCATGACCGGGAAGGGGTGCGGGCCCATGACCGAGCCGAGGCAGTAGTGGGTGTCCTCAACGCGCCCGGCCCACTCGCGCATGGCCGCGTTCACGGCGTCCTTGAGCGTGGCCGTGCCTGAAACGACGCGGTTGACCCTGGCGCCCAAAAGCTCCATGCGGTAGACGTTGAGCGACTGCCGCTCCATATCCTCCCGCCCCATGAATATCTCACATTCCATGCCGAGCAGGGCGGCGGCGGTCGCCGTGGCCACACCATGCTGCCCCGCGCCGGTTTCGGCGATAAGGCGGGTCTTGCCCTCCTTTTGGGCCAGAAGGGCCTGCCCCAGAACGTTGTTTATCTTGTGTGAGCCCGTGTGGTTCAGATCCTCGCGCTTGAGGTATATTTTGGCGCCGCCCAGATCCGCGCTCATCTTTCCCGCGCGGTACAGCAGGGACGGCCTCCCGGCGTAGCGCGTGAGCAGCTCCTCAAGCTCGCGGGTAAACTCCGGGTCGCCGCGCCATCGCAGATATGAGCTTGCCAACCGCCCCACCGCGCTCATCAATGTCTCGGGCACATACTGCCCGCCGTAGATTCCAAATCTTCCGTCCTCCATATTCTCAGCCCCTTTATAAATTCTCGGAACGCAAAAAACCCCGACAAAGCCCAAAGGCTATGTCAGGGACGGACAAAACATCCGCGGTGCCACCCTGCTTCACGATTGCTCGCGCGCTCATCGGAGTACGGTCATACTCCCGGCAACTTACGTATGCCCCCACGTCATGGAATACTCGGCAGCCGCCGGGTACAAGCCCCGCGCGCCTTTGACCATGCCCTCAACGGCCCATTTGACAGTCCGCGTTTCCTGCCCGGCTCTCAGCTCCCCGGGCTCTCTGTATGGCGCGTGACCGCCGTTACTCCCGTCTCAACGGTTTAGCACAGTATACGGCAGACCGCGCCGCTTTGTCAAGCGTTTTTTTAAGCTTGGGCGGACATTCAATATTATGGGCTTGACAAACGAAAGATTTTTGCTATACTGACTATTGTAACGCGCGCCGCCTCGGACGATTAGCTCAGCTGGTAGAGCATCCGCTTGACGTGCGGAGGGTCAGCGGTTCGATCCCGTTATCGTCCACCAAGAGAAAAGCCTGTAGTTTCAACGACTACGGGCTTTTTGTTGTGGGCGGCGAATGGTGGTTTATAGGTGGAAAACGCGCGAACAAGACAATGGCTGTTATTTACATAATTTTTCGCCCTTGTGTTATGCGCCGGTATGCTGTATAATAAATCGAGGAGGCGATGAAAGTGTTAGCGAGGTATGCAGGAAGAATTATCAATGGCAGACCCGCGTTTTTAGAGCCGATTACACTGCCTGTTACACTGCCTGAAAACACCGATATAACCATAATGGTTGAATTGCCCGCAGCTTCCCATGCGCAAACACACACAGCCGCCGTTCAATTTTTGGCAGGTGTTGAAAAAATAAATAAAGAGGACTTTACCTCCAAAGACAAAGAAGCTTTCTCCAAATTTGACAACGGCGAATACAGGCTAAGGCTTGATAGGGTGCTGGACGTATGACTTACGCGCTCGACAGCAACACCATCTCGTATCTTCTTAGAGATGAGGGCGGTGTGAGAAAGCTTTTCCAGCAAGAAATCATTGAGGCCAATAATTCATACGCCATACCGTCCATGTCCGTTTTTGAGGTGAAGCGCTGGCTGCTCGATAATCCTACTAAAATCACCCGCGCTTATATCGCGGAATTCAACGTATTATTTGAACCTGTAAAGGATAAGGCGGAATTGTCCCTTGCTGTTTGGGAAAAAGCCACCGAGATTTATATTGCTCTCAAGCAAAAAGGTCAGCTCATTGGCGATATAGACATACTGATAGCGGCCTACTGCCTGATAAACGGCTACACATTGGTTACACGCAACAAAAAAGACTTTGAGCGCATTGACAGCTTGAAATTTGTAACCTGGTTTGAGTAAAATTTGGTGTCCCCATTGGTATCCCCATTCCCCCTTATTTTCCGGCAAAGACGGAAAGCAAACCGCCGCCCCCCGCCGCGCGTGGCAGAATAAACCGCGGACGCACAATGTGCGTCCCTACAGGCTGCAGAATTTCGCTGTGCCGGTGTGGGCTTCCTGTTTTATCGCTCCTTGCTTTTCTTCACGCTTAAAAATATTTTTCATTTGTGGGCTGTCAGCCCACCACTTATAAAAATATTTGCGGTATGATGGCTATGCGCGGGTATTTTCAGTCGCTAAAAACGACATACCACAAGCACTTCGGGGCGACATACCGAAGCGAGAAGCCCGCGAAAAGCGGGGAAAATATTTTTGGAGGGAAACAAAATGCAAGATTTTTTAATGGCAATTATAATGATCGGCGTGGTGTTGCTCATAATTGGGTCGTTTATTATTCCAAGGCAAAGAATATATCGTCAGTCCGGGCGTGCTGTTCCAGAAAACAAGGAAGAAAAAATACGTTCAAAAGTCGGTTTTATTATAGTTGGCTCAGGTCTTTTATTAGTTATTGCCGGAGGAGTAATTTCGTCTAAACTTGGTTGGTAATATTGCCTCTGATATGCAAGATTATCCACCTTGATAAAAGCGCAAATTAAGATTCAGCATTTTTCCTCTCTTCCCCTGTGGGCATATATTTTCAAACCAACGAGCGGCGGCTCGGTAAAGCGGGAAAGACGAAACATAACAGCAAAGAAATGCTCTTTTGCAAATCTATCTATTCGGAAATAGAGGCGTCGAATACCAGCGTGAGCAACAACACGGGAGCAAGCGGTAGCGACAAAGCCCAAAAAGGCTTTTTCAAAAGGCTGTTTTCCAAATAAACACTTATAATTCGGGGGGTATTGAAACCGCGGACGCACAATGTGCGTCCGCAGATTGCATAAACAGACCGCTATTGTTTATCATTAGTGGATTTTGGCGATGGGGTATGGTATACTGGCATAAAAGTGAGGGACGAAAAGTATGGCTATTTCAATAACGCATGAAGATCTGGAAAAAGGCTTCATGCGATTAGGCATTAAATCTGGAATGATGTTGGAGGTACATTGCTCTCTCAGCAGTTTTGGTCACGTTGAGGGCGGAGCGGCAGCGGTGATAGGCGCGCTAAAAAATGCTGTCGGAATAAATGGGGCTATTGTTATGCCGTCTTTTAAGGATTCGCCTGATTTACCTCTTAATGAAACTGATAAAAGCTTGGGGCTAACATTAAAAATCAAACTTTTGAAAGGCGATGAAGAGAGATCCGGTATGGGCATTGTTTCCGACACATTTAGAAAAATGCCGGATGTTGTTACAGGTGCAGGGCAATTCCGTGTTTCCGCATGGGGTAAAGACGCTGAAAAACACGCCGCAAATTGGTTTAATTATTTGATAAATTCCGGCGGATATGCCTTATTGTTAGGCGTAGATATTTATAAAATGTCCTCCATGCACTATGTTGAGAGCAGTTTGCCGAACGAAATAAAAAACTTGTTCAAGCCATCGGAAGAAGCACGAAAAATATATCCCGAGTCGGAGTGGTTTATTGAAGCGTGGGTTCCATCGGCAAAGCCTTGGTACACCATTCAAGAAAGAGCATATGAAAAGGGATACATTACTGATACTATAATAGGAAACAGCAAATGTATGTTGGTAGATGTGCAGCCTGTGATTGAACTATACAGGCAGGCATTGCAAGCCAACCCATTTGAATTATATGGTTTGAAATCGTAATTACGCGGAGGGCTTGAGCGGCAGCCCAAATAAACGGCGGACGCACACTGTGCGTCCCTACAGGCTGCGGAATTTCGCTGTGCCGGGGCGGTGCTGTGCGGCGTAGGGACGCGCATTGCGCGTCC
>WRLW01000035.1 GCA_009777435.1 Oscillospiraceae bacterium
CGGGCTCGTGGGGCGGCGGTCAAGGGCATGGCGGGGCCGGCGGGTTTCAGGAGTATACCCCCCTGCCGCCCCCGCCCCCGCCTGAGGACCACCACGGCCTGCCGCGCCTGCCCAACTTCAACCCCCATATGACGCTCGAAAATATCGCCGTCTGGTGGGGAGACGACGTAGGGGGCGGCAAAAAGAGCGCCGACACGTTTCTGCGCGCCGCCGCGCTGCCGCTGTGCCGACTGCTGGAGGAAGCTGATTTTACACCGCCGCGGGACGAGACGCCCATGCGCTTTACGCTCGACTGCAACGGCGGCGAAACTCAGGAGCTGACGGTATACGCGGGCGATATCGCGTCGTTCCCGGAGCTGCCCGGACAGTATTTCAGGATACCGCACATCTCCGCGATAGGCCGCGGGCTGCTTGAGCCGGCCGCCGGCGAGCCGCCGGCGCCCGAAACCACAAGGGGACGCGTGGAGGCGTCGGCCATCCTCGCGTATTTTTCGGCCGGAGGGTCATACGTCGAGCTGGAGCGGCATAAAATCGGCGCCGTGGCGTCCGCGTTTTTCGACATGGAAAAGACCGAGGCGCCCAAGCCGGACGAGCTGTCGGCGCAGCGCGAGGCGCTTGTTTTCTTCTCGCAGGGCAATAAATATTACGTCACGCGCTACGACGGCTGTATTGAGTTTTACGGCGACGGCGCGCCGCGCGTGTGGTATGAGGTGAACGACGCCGAAGCGGAGCATATGGCGCAGGCTTTGAGGTAAGAATAAAGCTGAAAAGCGCCGCGGTGAGGCGACGCCGCTTTTCAGCAAATAGATGAATATACTCGGAGGCGTACCGAAGCGGTCATAACGGGGTGGTCTTGAAAACCATTTGACGGCAACGTCACGGGGGTTCGAATCCCTCCGCCTCCGCCAAAAGCACAGTCTTGTCCCATGCCGCCGAAAGCGTGGGACGGACGCTTTTCCGTCAGCTTCACTTGGCGGCGCTTATTTTTGGTTGACAAACATACGCCAATGTGATATACTTGCCCATCCTCAGTCTATCGCCCCTCGCGCTTACATATATTGGTTCTGTGAGAACCATTTTGCGGAGGCGAGGTGTTGGACATGAAAAATGTATGTGGAGGAGTAGAGCCTGTCATGACACTCACAAAAGAGCAGATTGATGCCATCATTCCAGATTTGAAAGCTCCGATTACCGAGGACGAATATCTTGCCTGTCTGGAACTTGACAATGAGGGGTTTGATTACGGCGCGATCATGAACTATGACCCCGAAGAGGCGCTGCGACTCAAAAAACTTTTAGAACAGATGGTGAGCGCGTAATTATACGAACAGTCGGAGTGTACTATTATGGACGATGTTAAACATATATTGCCCGTACATCTTGAGGATCAAATGGTTTATGAGTTCAGCAAAGCCGTTGAGGACGCTAAAGAGATACTGGAGCAGAAATTTGACAGGGTAAGACTTCGGCCCGGTTATGAGGCAAGCTTTCGGCGTGATTTCGGAAGCTTGCGCGCCGACATTCTTCCGGTAATGAAAAGCCGCAACCTTAAAGGCTTGGATCCTCACAAGCTCGCGGCGATTGCTTGCTTAACGGTGTTAATTGTCCGCCCTCTGCATATCCCGCAAAATGGCGAGGGGCACTCTGTAAATGAGGTTGTCGCGTTTCTGTTGGCCGTCAAGATTATCCGCAATTATCAGGTTGCGCGAGCCGTACCGGATAAAAGAAAGCAAAAGAAGCTCCACTCAATGCTTGGCTCGCTGGAAACTCCCGACTTGATATACGATACCCAACCGGTGCCTGTCAACACGATTCTCGCGTTTAGACAGTTGTCGCGCACATTGTGCCAATCCAAACATCCGATTGACTCGGCGTTGGTTTTATCATCTCTCTTCTTTTTTATTGACGCACACAGCTACGCCGCGGTGGAATCCATCGCGAATACCATATAAGCTCAAACACAATTCCGCGCAGCGACTGACATAATAAACGCGCGGAACCCGCGGCCCGCATCCGCCAAAAGCGGCTAATGCGAACTCGAACCGATTCTTTTTGTCGGGGAGACGTTCGCTTTTGTCTTTGGGCTTGCCGCCCCCGCCTGTTCTCCGCCTATGCTCAATTCACCAACAGCCGCGAGCCGGCGCCGGAACAAATTGGGGAGTTACAACGTCTAATAGGCAAACACGAAAGGAGCGGCGGCAAATGAGAATCAAGAATGTGCTGAGAAAACCGTCGAAAGCAATAGTCGCCATTGTGCTGGCGGCGGCGCTGAGTATAGGGTTTGCGGTGAGCCGTGCGCCGTCTGACGGCCATGAGCCTGTTTTGGGAAACGGAACTGACGGAGCGGAGGAAAATTACACGCCGCCGCCGGAGGACATCGGCCTCCCGGCTGACGGCGCGGAGGAAATTCACACGCCGCCGCCGGAAAATATCAATCTTCCGTCCATGTGGATAGACATGGTGTCGCCAAGCGGCCTTTGGTTCTTCTTTGAAAACCCGTCGTACAGGGAGTATCTGTACGGCTCAGACTATTCTCTGCTTGTACGCGCAGGCGATGAGTGGCAGCCCGTTGAGCCGATTATTGACAACGCGGGCTTTACCTCCGAAGCATACTCCATTCTTCCTTACAGCAACACCAAAATGGAGATGAAGAAGATTGACTGGCAGTGGTGGCTCGGAGAACTGCCCGACGGGGAATATAGGTTCCAAAAGAATATTATGTACCTGCGCGGCCCGGGAGATTTTGACGTTTTTGCCTTAAAGTGGGAGTTTACACTGGCCGGGCAGACCGTAATCCCGGAGTGCGGGATGGCCGAGCCCGTGCCGGCCGGTGACGGCAATGATACGGTTTCCCCGCCGCCGGATGTGACAAGTCCAGCGCCCATGCCAAGCCGTCTGGTTTCTATCGAGGAATGGGACGGCATTTCGGCTGACGCGCTGGAGCTGATTTATCAGGACGGCGATACGGGCTATTACCTGTCAAGCATCCGCTCGGGGAATATCAGGCTGACTTTTGAGGACGGCGAGCGGATTTCATTAAGCGAGGCGCTGTCGCGAAGCAAGGTAAGCATTGACGAGCTGATCTCAAACGGGTTAAGCGTGATTATTATTGACGGCGGCGCGCCGGACAGGTGAAGCTTTCACGGCTCTTACGGCCGTTTGCGTTTGGAGACCACGGTTTGCGTCACCTGGCATACGGCGGCGGTCAGCACGGCGGCGAATATGGCCTCGGGTATGCCGTTGGCCGTTATTACGCCTATCACCACGCCGTAAACCGCGTCTATGGCGACGCCCCTTATGTGGGCGTAGGCGTCTCTGAACAGGAAAAAAATCAGGTGCATGACCAACAGCGTGTTGGTAAGCGAACCGGCCACGCCCGCCGCGGCCAGAGATGCGGCGTTGGCGGTTCGGGAGCCGCGCGCTATTTTGCGCAACCCCGAATAGACGAGCCACGGTACAACGCCCACCAACATACGCGGTGCGAAGCATACCGCCAGCGCCCAAGCGCTTCCGCGCGCCGTACCGGGCACCGGTATAAACGGCGAAAAGGCGAACGACGACAGCGCGGGCGTCATGGTATTATTTATCAGGCTGGTCGCGCCGAACAGGAACCCCAGCACGGCCCCATGCTTCGGGCCGAGCATGATGGCCCCGATGATGACGGGCACATGCAGTATGGTCGCCTTTATAAACGGAAGCTGGATAAACCCGAAGGGCGTGAAGGCCAGCAGCAGCACTATGGCCGCGAACATTCCAAGGACGGCCAAGCGTTTTGTCTTGCTCCAGTCGTTCATGATAAAATCAATTCCCCCTATATATAATGAGCAGGCCGTCTGTAAGCAGTCCCGGCTCATGCCGGTACTCAAACTCACAAAATGGCAATACGGCCGGCGCGTGGCCGCCGGTGACGGCCACGGCGGGCATCCCCGAAAGGCCGGCCGCGGCGGCGGCGCGCCGGATATATCCCTCGACGGCGCAGGCCGCGCCTATCAGCGCGCCCGACAGCAGGCACCCGCCCGTATCGCGGCCTATGGGCCGCGCGCACGACGAGCCGCCCGCGCGGATATCCGGCAGCAGGGCCGTCCGGCCCGCGAGGGCGTCAAGCCCGGTCTGCACGCCGGCCAGTATGGCGCCGCCCATGAAAACCCCGCCCGCGCCCACCAGATTGACGGTGGTGGCCGTGCCGAAATCGACCACCACAAACGGCGGCCCGTATTTTGTCATGGCGGCCGCGCAGCATACCGCGCGATCCTCGCCCAGAACGCCGCCGTACCCGGATATGTCAAGCCCGGACACGCGCGCGGCGGCGCGGGCGTCCGCGCGCAGCGGCGCCCTGCCGGTCATGGCTTCCAGCGCGTCCGTGACGGCGGGCGTCTTGCCGGGCACAACCGAGCAGACCACGCTTCCGTCAAGCGTCTCCCAAACGCCCGCGCCGAAAGCGTTTTCCGCGAATGATATGAAATCCTCCGCGCGCGTCAGCGCGGCGGAAGGCAGCGCCCTCTCCGCCGTGCCGGGTATACCGCCCACGGCGGCGCGTATGTTTGTGTTGCCGATACCGACGGCTAAAACTGCCATAAGCTCTTTCCTCTACGCCGGCGGCTGGGCGGTTAGAACACCCGCCGCGTCCGCGACAGCCTTTATGATATCGTCCGCGCGAGCCAGCGCGCCCTTGCCGAAGTAGCCGCAGGCCAGCCGCGCCTCGCGCGGCTCTATCAGCGTCCAGCCCCGCGCGGTCAGCCTTTGAAGGTTTTCCCGCGTGACGGCGTTTTGGTACATGCGCGTGTTCATGGCGGGCGCTATGAGCATCGGGATATCATACGCCGCGAGCGCCATAGAGGTCAGCATGTCGTCGGCTATCCCGCAAGCGAGCTTGCCTATGATGTTGGCCGTGGCCGGAGCCACCACGAACGCGTCGGCCGCCTGCGGAAGCTCGACGTGGACGATCCGGGAGGGGTCGTCCTCCTGCAAAACGTCGGTATAAACGCGGTTTTTGGTCAGCGCCTGCATGGTCAGCGGCGTTATGAACGACGCGCCCGCGAGCGTCATGACGACGTGGACGCCGCATCCGAGCTTTACCAGCCCGCCGGCTATGTCGGCGGCCTTATAGGCCGCTATGCTGCCCGTAACGCCAAGTATGATTGTTTTCATGTTAATCTCTCCATAACGCAATCATATATAATGACGGCTATTTCGCTCTTGGTGGCGGCGCGGCGCAATACCGCGCGGCCGTCCGTCAAAAACGCCTCGTGGCGGCCGCCCCGGATGCCGCTCACGTCGTTGGCTAACACAAGGTCGCAGCCGCTTGAGTCCATAAGGGCGCGCGCCGCCCCGATCAGCTCCGGCTCGGACGCGCCCGCGAGCAGCTTGAAGCCGACAAGCAGGGTTTCGGGCTGAAGCCGCTTTATCATCGGGATGACCTTGGGCGCGCGCTCCAGCGCGATGAACAGCTCATCGCTGTCCGAAGATATCTTACCCGCGCCCGGCGCGGCGCGGCGCGCGGCGTCAGGCGCGCCGTGAAGCTCCGCGCGGAGCTCGTCCCGGGTCATTACCGCGCGCGGCGTATAGTCGCTGACGGCCATTGAGTGTATCACACAGCCAAACGCCTCGCGGCGCAGCAGCGCCTCTATCGCCGCCGACAGCCCGGCGGCGGAGCCGACGCGTATCAGCTCGCGCGGCTCAAGCGCGGGAACGGCCGCCGTTTCGCCGCACACATACACGACGCCGGCGCCGGCGCGCGTGAATCTGTCGGCCACCGCCGCGCCGGTCAGGCCGGTGGAACGGTTGGTGATACAGCGCACCGCGTCGATATTTTCACGCGTCCCGCCGGACGTTACCAAAACCGGAAGCGTCATGGCGGCCCCCTTCACGGATAGATGCAAAATCCAAGTACAACGCAAAGTATAGCAGGATATCACTGCAAAGTCAACGATTCCGCATGAGGGGGAGCATGGCTGACGCATGAATATCTATATTGCGGCAACCCATGTAGGGACGCACAGTGTGCGTCCGAGGTTTTATTCTGCCACAACGCGCGGAGGGAACGCGGCACGGGAGGACGCGGACGCACGCTGTGCGTCCCTACGGCGGCACGCCGGGAATTGCGCGAAACGCGCGTTCATGCGTTTACCTATATGGTGTTTCTCGCGAGCAGTCTGTTCGCGGCGTGGCGGTGCGGGATGCCGGATGAATTGCAGTCGAAAACATATTCGGAGCATCGCTCGATATACCAGTCGTGAAAACAGGTGAAAAGCTGACCGGATTTCCACAGGTGGTGATAATCGTCGTCCGGGGCGGGCGGTATGAAGGGCTTTTTCACAAAGACGTGAAAGGCGGCCATACCGCCTTGGTTCACATTCGCTTTATAGCCGGCCATGATCTCGCCGCGCAGCTCCGGCCTGATGTAATGCAGCACGCCGCTGGAGAACAGCACGTCGTATTTTTCATCTAAACGAAAATCACACAGATCCGCGCGGAAGGCCCGCACATGGACACGCGCCTTTTCGGCGAGCCGTTTGGTTTTCTCCAAGCCGGCCTCCGAGATATCAAAGGCGCTGACCTCATACCCGCAGCGCGCGAAAAACACGGCGTCCTTACCCTCGCCGCACCCGATGTCAAGGAGCTTGAGCGGGCGAACCGGCGGCAGCAGCTCCAATACGCTCAGGCACATGGGCGACGGCTGAACGCCCCAAAAATATTCTTCCTTTCGGTAATCGTCCTCGTAAAACGAAAGGTCTTTTGCCGACGCGGAAAACCCCAGCAGCTTATCAACGCCGACATTAAGAGTCCGCGCGAGCAGCGGCAGCAGCGCCGTGTCCGGCAGGGTTTGACCGGTCTCCCATTTGCTGACCGCCTGGAACGTTACTCCAAGCCTGTCGGCAAGGGCCTCCTGCGTCATCCCCAAGCCCTTCCGGTAACGCGATATATTGCCCGCGACCATTTCCCTCATGACACTCACCTCAGGAATATTATGTACCACGCCCCCTTCAAAAGCAATAACCGCGTATTTGAGGATGGCGCGAAATTCAACCCCCGTTTGAGGTTTCGGGCGCAAAAATTATTTGTAAATTAGTTATGTCAATTAGCGACAGGTTACTCGGCGTCCCGGAGCTATACTTGTACCACCAAGTTTAACGGTACGGGGAGGCGCGGGCATTGAAGGCGCGTGTGTTGGAAAAATTATTCGGTACTGTGGCGGTAAGGGCCACGGCCGCCTGTGACGCGGGGGGCGGCGGATACGCGGCGGCGGGCGGAATTCGCGGGTCGCGCGCGGGAGGTTACGCGCTCAGGATGGTCATGGGGTTTGTGATGACGCAGGCGTCAGTCCTTGGCGGGCTGTCGCCGTTTGGGGTCGCTTTTGTGGCCGCTCAGCGTACGAGCGGTCAGGCAGTGTTCGCGGCGCTTGGGGCGGCGCTCGGCTACATAGTGTCCAACACCGACTCCGGGCTGCGCTACATAGCCGTTTGCGTGCTGACGCTGACGGCCTATACCCTGCTTGACGGCATGGCCCCGTCGCGGGCGCGCCGCCCGTCGCTGATGCCCGTGACGGCGTTCGCGTTCAACGCGGTCACGGGCGTTATCTATTGGCTCGGGCATAACTCGGCGCGGGGCGGGCGGGACGCGGCGGCGTTAGTGCTGCTCGTGACCGAGCTGCTTCTGACGCTTGGCTGCGGCATACTGTTCCAAAGCGCGCTGGCGCGCGCCCAAGGCGGCGGCTCGGACGGCGGCGCGTTTTCCGGGGCCGCGTCGGTGTTTGGGAGCGCGGAGTTCGGCTCCAAGCGCGCGGGCGGCATATTGGCGATAGGCGCGTGTACCCTGCTCGCGCTGTCGGGCATTGTGGTCGGCGATATACTGTCGCCGGCGCGCATGGCCGCCGTGTGCGCCGTCATGCTGTGCGCGCGGCGCGGAGGCGTCGGCGCGGGCGCGGCTTCCGGGCTGTGCATGGGGCTTGTTATGGATCTGGGGATAGGCGCGCCGTTTTACAGCATGTCGTATGGCAGCGCGGGCATGATTTCGGGCGTGTTCAAGCGCGCGGGCAAGTTCTGGACGGCCATTTCGTTTGTGTGTACGGGCGCCGTGTCGGCGCTGTGGGCGCTGTCGGGGCCGCACAGGCTGTCGGTGCTGCTGGAGGCGTTCGCCGCGTCCGTTATATTCATGCTCATTCCCGACGGCGCGTTCGCGGCGCTGGGGGCCTCGCTGAAAACCCCCGAAAACGTGATGCGCGCCGAGCGCGTGCGCCGTCTGGCGCACACGCGCCTGACGCGGGCGGCCGAGGCGTTTAGCAATGTATACGGCGCGCTCGGCGGCGTGTTTTCGGACATACCGTCCGACGACGAGGATATAGAAGGGGTGTTTGACCGCGCGACCAAAGAGGTCTGCGGCCAGTGCGCGCGCGTCTCGCAATGCTGGGACGCCGAGCTGCCCGCCACCTGCGCGGCCATCCGCGACGCCGCCAAGAGGTGCCGCGAGCGCGGCAGGCTCGACAAAAACGACCTGTCCGGTTATTTCGCCGTTAGGTGTATACGCTTTAAGCAGCTGCTCGCCGTGTGCAACCGCGAGCTGACCGCCATGCTGTATAAGCGCCAATACGCCGCGCGCGTGCGCGAGGGGCGCGGCGTGCTTTGCCGCCAGTACGCCGTGTTCGCGGGCGTATTGGCGCGGCAGGCCGGGGAGTTGGCCGCTATACCTGAAAACGACGCCGCCGCCGAGCGCCGCCTGTCCCGATGGCTGCAAACATGGCAGCTGTCGCCGCGCGTGTCCGTATACCCCGCCGCCAACGGGCGCATGTGCGCCGAGCTGGAGGGCGAGAATCTGTCCATACTGCTGACCGACAAGCGCGAGCTGGCGCGCGGCGCGGCGCGCGCGCTCGGCTGGATGGTCAACGAGCCCGAGGAGGCCGGCGTCGCGTCGCTGGACAGGCTTACGCTGTGGGAGTCCGAGCCTGTGATGGCCACGCTCGGCGTGGCGGCGCACAAGCGCGGCGGACAGCCGGTCAGCGGAGACAGCGGCGCGTATTTCAAAACCGACGACGGCGTTTTATACGTTATTCTGGCCGACGGCATGGGCAGCGGCGCCGAGGCCGCCGCCGACTCGCGCGAGGCCGTCGGCCTGCTCGAGGGGTTTCTGCGCGCGGGTCTGGAGCCGCTGCAGGCTATGGAGTCCATGAACACGTCCCTGCTGCTGAAAAGCGGCGGCGGCGCGCTGTTTGTGACGCTCGACCTGCTGTCGGTCGATCTGATGCGGGGGCGGCTGTCGTCCTTCAAATACGGCGCGGCGCCCACATATCTGCTGAGGGGCGGCGAGGTGTCGCGCGTGACCTGTGAAACGCTGCCCGGCGGCATGGAAAACGGGCGCGCGCCGGACATATTCTCTCAGGAGATGGACGCGGAGCAATGGGTGGTCATGATAAGCGACGGCGTCGCCGACGCGCACGACGACGCGTGGCTGACCGGCGCCGTGGCGGAGCTTGGCGGCGACGCCGCCCAAGCCCCGCGTGACGCGGCGGCCTATATACTGCGGCAGGCCATGCGGCGCGGCGGCGCGTTTGACGATATGACCGCGATGGTGCTGAGGACTAAGAAAAGATAGCAAAAAAAATCCCCCCCGCGTCTCACCCGAAGGTGAAGCGCGGAGGGGGATTTTATATGTTTTACCTGAGCAGCGACAGTACCGTCTGCGGCATTTGGTTGGCCTGCGCGAGCATGGCCGTGGCCGCCTGATTAAGTATGTTGCTGGTGGTGAAAGCCATCATTTCCTTGGCCATATCCACGTCGCGGATACGGGCTTCGGCCGCCGACATATTCTCGGCTATGGTGTCAACGTTGGCGACGGTATGCTCGAGGCGGTTCTGCACGGCGCCGAGGTTGGAGCGCAGCTCGCTTACGAGCTTGATGCCTGTGAGCGGGTCGCTGTCGGGATCGAGCAGGTCGCCGTTGGGCAGCTTGCCGTCGATGACGTTGATAAGGGCCTGGAAAGCGCCTATCAGATACTCGCCGCTGTCGCCGTCTATGGCGTCTAACGCGTCGTCAATCAGGAAGCCTGAATCCTCAGTGAGGAAGCCTGCCTGATCCACGTCGTTGTTGAGCGGATTGAGCAATTGCTCGTATTCGGTAATCTCTTCCCACACGCCGCGCAGCAGATCCCCCGCGCCGACGCCCTTGAGCGATACCTGAATAACGTCGCTGGCCAGTGTGTTCGCGCCGACCTGCAGGTTCAGCGGGCCCTTTGACTCGGGAATCTCGGTTGCGGCCTGAAGATCCTCGGCCCACTTGGCAGTGCCGTCGTTGTAAGCGTTGTCCGCGCCCTCGAGGTCGTATATGCCCGAGAGGACGTATTTTCCGTTGAAGCTGGTGCTGGCGGCGATACGGTCAAGCTCGACGCCGAGCTGGTTGATCTCGGATATGATGGCGTCGCGATCCTCTTTTTGGTTGACGTCGTTTGCACCCTGCACGGCCAGCTCGCGGATGCGCTGGAGTATGGAGTGGGATTCCTGGAGCGCGCTTTCAGCGGCCTGTATCAGTGAAATACCGTCCTGCGCGTTCATCGAGGCGCGGTTAAGGCCCCTTATCTGCGCGCGCATTTTTTCGGAAATGGCCAGTCCGGCGGCGTCGTCGGCCGCTCGGTTGATACGGTAACCGGAGCTGAGCTTCTCGGTGGATTTCGATTGGTTGGTCTGGTTTATGCCCAGCTGACGGTGAGTGTTCATTGCCATAAT
>WRLW01000036.1 GCA_009777435.1 Oscillospiraceae bacterium
TATTCGGCGTAATACCCATCGCCTGAAGCTCCTTGACCGAGTGCTGCGTTGGCTTGGATTTATGCTCGCCGGACGCTTTGAGATAGGGAACCAGCGTCACATGAATGAACAGGCAGTTTTCCCACCCGTTTTCAAGGGAGATCTGCCGGATGGCCTCTATAAAGGGCTGGCTTTCAATGTCGCCGATTGTACCGCCGATTTCGGTAATCAGCACGTCGGCGTTTTCCGCTCCCGCGTGGATAAACGACTTGATTTCCTGCGTGACATGGGGGATGACCTGCACCGTCCCGCCGAGGTAGCCGCCGGCCCGCTCCCGCTCCAGCACGCTCCAGTACACCTGCCCCGAGGTCAGGGTGCTGCGTTTGGTCAGATTCTCGTCAATGAACCGCTCATAGTGTCCCAAATCAAGGTCGGTTTCCGCGCCGTCGTCGGTCACAAACACCTCGCCGTGCTGGAACGGGCTCATGGTGCCGGGGTCTACGTTCATATACGGGTCGAGCTTCTGCGCCGCGACCTTTAGCCCCCGCTGTTTGAGCAGTCTGCCCAGCGAAGCCGCGGTGATTCCCTTTCCCAGTCCCGAAACAACCCCTCCGGTCACAAAGATGTGCTTGGTCATATTCTCACTCCCATTCCACGGTTGCGGGTGGTTTTGACGTTATATCATACACGACCCGGCTGATGGAGGGTATTTCGCTTGTAATCCGCGACGATATGCGCCCTAAAACCCTGTGCGGCAGCGGAGCGTATTCACAAGTCATAAAGTCGCCCGTGGTAACGGCGCGGAGCGCGATGACCGGCTCATATGTCCTGTCGTCGCCCTTGACGCCTACCGAGCGTGTGCCGGTCAGGACGGCGAAGTATTGGTCGGGCCTGCGCCGAAGCCTGTCCAGTTCCTCGCGCAGAATAGCGTCGGCATGACGCAAAACGTCCAATTTTGCTTCCGTCGCCTCGCCCATTACGCGTATGGCAAGCCCCGGGCCTGGAAACGGCTGGCGGTTTACGAGCGCGGCCGGCAGTCCGAGCTTTTTTCCGAGGGTGCGAACCTCATCCTTGAACAACCCCGCCAGCGGCTCAATAACCCCGTAAAACGCCAGCGTTTCGGGCAATCCTCCAACATTATGGTGGCTCTTGATGGCCGCCCCATACGCCCCGCCGCTCTCAACCACGTCGGGATAAATCGTTCCCTGCGCCAAGTATGGGATTTTACCGAGCTTTGCGGCTTCCTCCTCAAATACCCGGATAAATTCTTCACCGATTATCCTTCGTTTGGTCTCAGGATCGGTCACGCCTTTCAGTTTGCCTGAGAAGCGGGCGGCGGCGTTTACGCGTATAAACCGAAGCTTACGCTTTGAAAATATCCTCTCGATTTCATCGCCCTCGCCCAGCCGCATGAAGCCGTGGTCAACAAAAACGCAAATAAGCTGTCCGGGTATAGCCTTTGACAGCAGCGCGGCGCATACCGATGAGTCCACACCGCCCGAAAGCGCCAGCAGCACCTTTTCTTGCCCCACAGTCCGCTTGATGGCCTGAGTTTGACGGTCTATGCAGTCGTCTAACCGGTAATCCCCGGCGGCTTCGCATATGTCATAGAGGAATTTCCTGAAAAACTCACGCCCGCCCTCGGTATGCGCCGATTCGGGGTGGTATTGCACACCGTAGAGCTTTCGCGCGGCGTTTTCGCAAGCGGCGACGCAAGCGCCGGTACGCGCCGTCACATGGAAGCCGTCCGGCAAGCGCGTAACCGCGTCCCGATGGCTCATCAAAGCCATGAATGGATCTCCCGCGCCGGGCGTCACTTTTACACGCCCGTATTCACCCGTGCCGGCCTGAGAAACCTCGCCGCCCAGCATATGGCAGAGCATCTGCATCCCATAACAAATGCCGAGAACAGGAATCCCTAATGAGAGGATCTCAGGGTCGCACTTGGGCGCTTCGGGCAAATACACTCTGTTCGGCCCGCCGGTGAGGATAATACCGATAGGGGCAAGCCGCCGGACTTCGTTTGCCGAAACGCTGCCCGGTCTGATTTCCGAGCAGACCGACAGCTCACGCACCTTTCGGGCGATCAGCTCCTTATACTGGCCGCCGAAGTCTAACACCAGAATACCGCCGCTCATACCTCCACCGTCCCGTCGTAAACTTTTACACAGCCGCCCGTCATGTATACCGCTTCTTCCGTGTAGTAAACGATCAGTTCACCGCCGAGAATCTGTACTTTTATATCGGCGGCTTTGTCACAGAATCCGTTCAATACGGCCGCCACCGCCGAAGCGCAGGCGCCTGTGCCGCAGGCTTGGGTCTCTCCGCTTCCGCGCTCCCAAACACGAATTTTCAGGCGGTTCCTGCCTGTGACCTCCACAAACTCCGCGTTCACCCTGTCGGGGAACAGCGGGTCATGCTCAAAAAGCGGCCCGATTTCTTGCAAATCCAGTGTATCCACACTGTCGCAAAACACCACCGCGTGGGGATTACCCATCGAGACACAGGTAATTCCATACTTACGGCCGCCAATGCTCACGGTTCGGGCGACCACGCTTTCCCCGGGCAATTTTACCGGGATTTTTTGCGGCCGCAGCTCGGCTCTCCCCATATCGACTCTAACGGAGTATACCGCGCCGTCTTGGGTGGACAGCCATAGGGTCTTAACGCCGCTCCGTGTTTCGATTTTCATTTCCCGCTTTGTTACAATGCCGTTGTCGTAAAGATATTTCGCGACGCAGCGTATGGCGTTGCCGCACATACTGCTCTCGCTGCCGTCGAGGTTGAACATACGCATCCCGGCATCGGCAATGACGGACGGCAGTATCAGCACAACGCCGTCGCCGCCCACGCCGGTGTGACGGTCGGAGAGAAACACCGACAGGGATTCGGGTGAGTTGATTTCATTTTCAAAGCAGTTGATGTAGATATAATCGTTGCCGCAGCCGTGCATTTTTGTAAAGGGCAATTTCTGCCGCTCGCTTCTTAAACGGTTTATATCAATCAGCTCGGTATTGATTTCACTGTAATCTGAGAGCAGAATGTCGGCCAGCGCGTTGGCCGTATCAATCGAGGTCAGGCAGGGGATGGCGAGGGAACAGGCTTTTCTGCGAATCTTAACGTCGTCAAGCGCGGGGTCTCTGCCCTTTTCGGATGTTGAGATAATATAGCTGATATTTCCGCTCTCCAGCAGCGTCGCGGTGTTATTTTCGCTGCAGTCTTTGATTTTTTCCGCGACCTGTACACGTAAACCTTTGTCTGACAGGAAACGCGCCGTTCCGCGTGTAGCGTAAAGGGTAAACCCGCACCCGGCGAGCTTGCCCGCCACTCCGGCGATCTCGGCTTTGTCGCTGTCCCGGACGGTAATCAGCACCCCGCCTTTTTTACGGAGATGATACCCGGCGGCGGCAAGTCCCTTATACAGAGCTTCCTCAAGATTTTTTCCAAGACCCAATACCTCGCCTGTGGACTTCATCTCAGGGCCTAAATGCGTATCCACGCCCGCCAGCTTTACAAAGGAGAAAACGGGAACTTTCACCGCAGTATACGGTGGTTTTTTGGCGATACCCGAGGAATAGCCCAAATCCGGGAGAAATCCCCCGACACTGACCTTTGTGGCAAGCTCGCACACAGGCACGCCCGTTACCTTGCTGATGTAAGGAACGGTGCGCGAAGCGCGTGGGTTGACTTCTACCACATAGACGTCGCCGCCGTAGAGGACATATTGAATGTTGACAAGGCCCCGCACGTCAAGCGCCTTGCATATTTTCACCGTGACGGCAAAAATCCTTTCGGCCATCGCGTCGTCTATGTGAATCGCGGGGTAAACCGCCATGCTGTCGCCCGAGTGTATCCCGGTGCGCTCTATATGCTCCATGATTCCGGGAATCAATATGTCTGTCCCGTCGCATATTGCGTCAACCTCGACCTCGATCCCTTCGAGGTACTTATCTATCAGTACGGGGTTCTCCTGCTTTTGACGCAGGATTATTTCCATATACTCGCGGATATCCTCCGGCGAGAACGCGATAATCATATTCTGGCCGCCCAGCACATAGGACGGGCGCATCAGCACCGGGTAGCCAAGCGTCTCCGCCGCCGAGAGCGCTTCCGCTTCGGTACTCACACCAAACCCTTTCGGACGATTTATGCCAAGTTGCTCTAAAAGGCTGTCAAACCGCTCCCTGTCCTCGCATATGTCAATGCTGTCCGCCGATGTACCGATGATTTTCACACCGCGCTCATGCAGTTTTTTTGTAAGCTTGATCGCCGTACCGCCGCCGAACGCCGCGACGACGCCGACAGGCTTTTCGACGTTTATAACACCCATAACGCCGTCTATTGTGAGCGGCTCGAAATACAGCCTGTCGGCGGTGTCGAAGTCGGTGGACACCGTTTCCGGGTTGTTGTTGATTACGATAACCTCATAACCCATATTTTTCAGCGTCCATACGCAATGCACGCAGGCGTAGTCGAACTCGATACCCTGCCCGATTCGTATAGGCCCGCTGCCCAAAACGACTATGCGCGGCTTTTGGCTTTTTTCAACAAACGGCAGAGCCTCGTTCTCGGCGGCGCCGCGCACAGAGTAAAAATACGGCGTCTGCGCTTCAAACTCGGCGGCGCATGTATCGACCATCTTATACGCAGTGCGCGGCGCTCCCGGCGCGCCGTTTTTCGCGGTATTCGCCAGTCCATATAAAAACCATCTGTCCACTTTGGTTATCAAATGCAGTTCGTCCACGGTGACGCCGCGCCTGATGGCCTCGTACAGCACAAAAAGGCGCTCGTCGGTCACGGTATGCAGCAGTTCGCGGATTTCACGGTCTGTTTTCGACGCGAGCCTTGGTAAATCGAGCGTCGAAAGCCCAAGCTCGGCTCCGCGCACAGCCTTTAACAGCGCGTCCTCGAATGTGTCTGCGATTGCCATGACCTCGCCGGTGGCTTTCATTTGTGTGCCTAAGTCCTTTTGCGCATAGACAAACTTGTCAAAGGGCCACTTGGGCAGTTTGACCGCCACATAGTCGAGCGCCGGCTCAAAGGCGGCGAACGTCGTCCCCGTGACGGCGTTCGGGATTTCATCGAGGGTGTAGCCAATGGCGATTTTCGTCGCGACCTTGGCGATCGGGTAGCCCGTCGCCTTGCTGGCAAGCGCCGACGAACGTGACACCCGAGGGTTGACCTCTATGACGGCATACTCAAAGCTGTGCGGATGGAGAGCGAACTGGCAGTTGCAGCCGCCCTCGACGCCTAAAGCCTGAATAATACTCAACGCCGCGCTCCGCAGCATTTGATACTCCCTGTCAGCCAGCGTGACGGCGGGAGCGATTACGATACTGTCCCCGGTGTGGACGCCCACGGGGTCGAAGTTTTCCATCGAGCAGACGGTTATGGCGTTGCCGGCGCGGTCGCGCATGACCTCAAACTCTATTTCCTTCCATCCGGCTATGGATTTTTCCACCAATATCTGCTTTATAGGCGAAAGGGCAAGCCCGCCCGCCGCGATCTCCCTAAGCGCGGCTTCGTCGTGAGTGATTCCGCCGCCTCCGCCGCCCAGCGTAAACGCGGGGCGCACGATGACCGGGAAGCCGAGTTCCGCCGCGAAGTCAAGCGCTGTTTGAATATCATTCGCGATAACCGATGGGACTACCGGCTGACCGATGCTTTGCATGGTCTCCTTGAATAATTGCCTGTCCTCCGCTCTGTCGATGGTTGCGGGCGACGAACCCAGCAGGCGCACGCCCAGCCTGTCAAGAAACCCGTCTTTGGCAAGCTTCATACACAACGTCAGCCCGGTCTGACCGCCAAGCCCCGACAGGATGCTGTCAGGACGTTCTTTTTCGATAATCCGCTTAACGGTTGTGAGTGTCAGCGGCTCGATGTAGATTTTGTCGGCGATGTTTTTATCGGTCATAATGGTGGCGGGATTGCTGTTGACAAGGACGATCTCTATGCCGTCCTCGCGCAGCACGCGGCAGGCCTGTGTTCCGGCATAGTCAAACTCGGCCGCCTGTCCGATGACAATCGGCCCCGAACCTATGACAAGCGCCTTTTTTATGGTTCTATCGAGCGGCATAAGCGTCTATCCTTTCTAAAAACCTATCGAACAAAAACGCCGTGTCGAGCGGCCCGCCCCGAGCCTCCGGGTGGAACTGCACCGAAAACGAAACGCCGTAATCTATCCCCTCGCATGTGCCGTCGTTGACGTTTTCAAACGCGCTGTTATCGGCGATGACCGCGTATCCGTGGTTTTGGCTGGTGATATACACCCGGTTGGCGGCCGTCTCTCTAACGGGCTGGTTCGCGCCGCGATGACCGAACTTGAGCTTTTGGGTCTTATACCCGTTTGCCAGAGCCAAAAGCTGATGACCAAGGCAAATCCCGAAAATCGGAACGCCGCTTTGCTGTAAAATCTTTATTGTTTCAACAATGCCCGCGTTTTCGGGCGACGCTGGGTCGCCCGGGCCGTTGGACAGCATAATGCCGCTGGGCTTATGCTTCAATATTTCTTCAGCCGGCGCGTCATGCGGGAACGAAAACACCTCGCAGTCCCGCGCCGCAAGCGCGTCCGCTATGCCGCGCTTCGCGCCGAAGTCTATCAGAATTACTTTGCGGCAGCCTTCGCCTGTTTTTTTAATCCCACGCCGTGATACCGAAGCTATGGCATTACGGATTGTATACGCCGCGGCCTCGCCGCGGTCGGCTTCGGCCGGCGGCGACGTTGTGATTTTCCCGTTCATCACCCCGTCCGAACGAATAACCCTTGTCAGCGCGCGGGTATCAATGCCGCACAGCCCGACAATACCGCGTGCCTTCAAAAAAGCGTCAAGCGTCTCCTCGCTTCTGAAATTGGAGGGTTCCCGGCATGGATGCTTTACGATGTAGCCCTTCGCGCCGATAAGCGCGCTTTCAAAATCCGAAGGGATAACGCCATAGTTGCCGATGAGCGGGAAAGTTTGAAGGACAATCTGACCGTAATAGCTGGGGTCGGTCAGGGTTTCCAAATACCCGGTCATCCCGGTGGCGAAAACCACCTCGCCGGTGGTCTCGCCGTGCGCGCCGAACGGCTCGCCCTCAAAAATCTGACCGTTTTCTAAAATCAAATACGCTCTCATGGTTTGTTCCTCACTCAAGGCTATTTTTGGGCGGCGCCGCGCCGTTTCCGCTAAAGCAAGCCGTACAGAAGGGCAGGGCACACTGCCCGCAAGCGCGCTTTAAGCCTTCTAAGCTGATATATCCCAAGCTGTCCGCGCCGATTTTCTTGCAAACCTCTTGGAGGCTCATCTTATTGGCGATCAGGTTTTCCTCGCTGTCTATATCCGTGCCGTAGTGGCAGGTATAACGGAAAGGGGGAGATGAAATCCTCATATGGACTTCCCTCGCGCCCGCGCTCTTTAAGCTCCTGACTATTTTTTCGCTTGTAGTGCCGCGAACAATGGAATCGTCCACCAGCACCACCCTTTTCCCTTTGATATTGGCCGATAAAGGGTTTAGCTTTTGCCGAACCGCACCGTCACGCTGGGTTTGCGACGGGTAGATAAAGCTTCTGCCAATGTATCGGTTTTTTACAAACCCTGAAGCCATCCGTATCCCGCTTCCCGCGCTGTAACCGCTGGCGGCTTCAAGCCCGCTGTCGGGTACGCCGCATACAATATCGGCGTCCGCGGGACATTCCTCGGCCAGCACCGCCCCCATATTAAAACGCGCGTCGTATACCGAAAGCCCGTCGATTACAGAGTCGGGGCGGGCGAAATAGACATACTCGAAAATACACAGCCCCCGCCCGTTATCATTGCCGGACAACACGGCGTTTTCATATGTTACTTCCCCGTTTTCAATAACGACGACCTCACCCGGGGTAACATCCCGCACAAACTCAAAGCCGCAAACATCCAGCGCGCAGCTTTCGGACGCGACGGCATACCCTGTTGGGTTTCTGCCTATACACAGCGGGCGGAAGCCGTTAGGATCCCTGACGGCGAACAGCCTGTTACTGCCGCCGGCGATGACCAGCGAAAACGCTCCTTTCAATAGCTGCGCGGCCTTTATTACCCCCGATATGGTATCCTGTTCCTTTGTTATGCAATAGGCGATAAGAGAAGAAACCACCTCGCTGTCGCTTGTCGCGTTAAACCGCAAGCCGTTTTTTTGCAATTCCCCCCGTATTTCCTTAGCGTTTGTGATATTTCCGTTATGCGCCGTCGCAATTCGCCCTGTCAGGTAATCGGTGACAAAAGGGCCGACATTTGCCTTGGTGCTGCCGCCTGTCGTAGAATAACGGGTATGCCCGACGGCGGTTTTCCCTTGGTTATCTATCCTTTCTCTCGTAAAAATCTCACTGACAAGCCCTATGTCCTTTTCTATGTAAATTTTGTTGCCGTAAGCGACCGCGATGCCGGCGCCCTCCTGCCCGCGATGCTGCAAAGCCAGCAGACCGTTATATGTAACTCCGGCCGCCTCGTCCGTTGTTAAGCTGACGCCGAAAACGGCGCACTCCTCGCAAGGTTTTTCGTCAGTTCTCATATGTTTTCAAGACCTCCTCGCTCAATTCGCGGTATATAACTGCTTATACGGGTTTTTGGCATTTGGCGTCAAAACATAGAACTTATCCGCCAGAAGCGATTGGGCATCTATACCGAAGTGCTTACCGAATTCGCGCAGATAGGGCGCTATGTCTTTCAAGCCGCCGCCGGAAGCGGCCTGCGCCGTGACCTGCGCCGGCAGCTTTGCAAGCTCCTTGTCCGTCCGAATGAATATTTTGCCGCCGTGCATTCCTGTTCCGGTGAAGTTTCCGACCGGTGGCTCCTCTGAATCCAGATTAAGCACAATAATCAAACCTCCGGCGAGGTATTCCCCCAAGAAGCTGCCGACCCTGCCCCCGATGATTATAGCGGGCTTTTTGTCCTTGTATTCCTTCATATGTATGCCGGTTCTGTATCCGGCGTTTCCGCGCACAAAAATACTCCCGCCCCGCATGGCGTAACCGAGCGCGTCGCCCGCGCCGCCGTGGATAATAACCGTTCCGCCGTTCATGGTATCGCCCACCGCGTCCTGCGCGTTGCCGTTGACCTCAACGACCCCGCCGTCCAAATACGCGGCGAGCGCGTTACCCGGCGTCCCGTTGATTGTTATACGCCCCTCTTTCATGGCGCAGCCTATATATCTCTGACCCAAGCAGTTTTCTATTGTCATCACACGCCGCCTCCTAACTTGTTTTGCCTGTCCTCCTTGCAAAACGCCATAAGCCCGGGTTTTTCGCACACAAGCGCGAAATCAATAGTGTCGAGCGGTTTGCGCTCACGGATAAGGCCGGTGTATATGCCGGCTCGTTCCACATTGCCGATGAGGATGTATCCGTTAAGCCTGTTATCACTGTAAAAGAGCTTCTTGTAACAGCCGTTCCCGGTTTGGGCGTAAACCTCGCCGTTATAGTTCCCGGCCGTTATGATATGCAATCCGAAAAAGCCTATGGCGTTCATGGGGATTGCCTTGTTGAAATCTTTGCCGCCGCCCGCCATATTGATTCCGGCAATTTCACCCTGCATATAGGCGTTGGGCAGCAAGGCCATAACCCTGCTCTGCCCGCTTGACACATCGAGCGTTTGGGTGCAGTCTCCCGCCGCGTAGATGTCCGGCGCCGAGGTTTCCGACTTCGCGTTTATTATAATACCCTTATCTATATCCGCGACACCCCGCAAAAGCGAGGTGTTCGGGCGGACGCCCACGGCAAGAACGAGAATATCAAACCCAACGGAGTCTCCGCTTTCTAATATGGCAATGTTATCATCAAAGCGTTTGATATTCGCGCCGAGCTTGAAGCTTATGCCCTGACGTTCCATATGCTCCTGTACCATCCCCGCGCCGCCGCCGTCCAAAATACTGGAGAGTATTCGCGGCGCGAGGTCAAGCACGGTAACGTTTTTTACCCGCGCTAAAACGCCCTCGGCGCACTTCAAGCCAATAAGCCCCGCTCCGGCAATCAATACGCGCCTGTCGGGTGAAATCATTCCGTCAAGCGTCCTCGCGTCGTCGAGGCTCATAAATGCAGTTTGATTCTTAACCGTGTCAAGACCCTCAAGCCGCGGCACAAACGCCGAGGAACCCGTCGAGGCGAGCAGTTTGTCATAGGGAACACGGCGGCCGTCAGACAAAACGGCGTGTTTTGCGCCGGCGTCAATTTCGCTTACCGACCCGTGCAGGAACGCGGCGTTATTGTCCTCATAAAAATTATCGGGGCGGTATTTCATCGCTTGCTCAGTGACCTTGCCGAGCAGGAAATATGAGATGAGCGGGCGTGAGTATGTATGGTGCGGCTCGTCGGAAATAACGGTTATTTCTCCCGTTTTGTCAATCTGCCGGATACCTTCAATCGCGCCGATGCCCGCCGCCGAGTTGCCTATTATAACATACTTCACCGCGCTCAACCCCTCTCCTCAAACACAATTGCGCCGTTCGGACAGCCCTTTACGCACACAGGGGTACCACCGGCTGCCGCTGAACACAGCTCGCATTTCTGCACGGCGCCCCCGTCCGATACGGA
>WRLW01000037.1 GCA_009777435.1 Oscillospiraceae bacterium
TTCGACTCAAAGGGCGAGCTGTTTAAGTAAACGAACCGCGCCCCGCAAGTTATACCGCGGGGATTTTCGGGCGCGGTTCGCGCGGGCGTCGGGAGGTACGGGTTTTATAGTCCAAACGGCCTCAAATCGTTTTCGCGCAGGCTCTGAATGGCGTTTGCTATACGGTTCGCGGAATCCTCGCCGGTGACGGCGGCCTGTATATATTCGACGACCCTTGTCCTCTGCCCGTAAGTCATGTTCCCGTATGCCTCGAGCGCCTGGGGGTTCTGCGCGAGGTGCATCCCGAAGCCCATAGGCAAATCCGGCCCGTCCGGGTTTCCGCCCATTCCGATAAATGGCTGCATATTGAACCTCCGGTTATTGTATTTGAGCTTAGTATGCCCGTTTCACCAACATCAAACGCTTGACAAAAGCTTGTAATCATGTATAATTTTTTCCTATAAGCAAAAGCGTATGGAGCGAAGATATGAGGGATCTACTGCGGATAAAAAGCGTGTTCACCACACGCGGCCTCGCGGTTATAGCAATGCTTGTGGCCATGTCGGCGGCTCTCGCGCCGCTTGTCATTTGGATAACGCCGCAGCAAAAGCTGCTGAGCTTTACACTTCTGCCGCTCGCGGTCGGCTCGGTTCTTTTCGGGCCGTGGGCGGCGGTGCTGATGGGGGCGGCGTCGGACACCTTAAATTACCTGATAAGACCTATGGGCCCTTATTTCCCGGGCTACGCGTTAAGCTTGGCGGTGTCGTGTCTCTTTTACGCGTTTTGGCAGTACAAGCGCCCCATAAGGCTGTGGCGTATCGCCTGCGCCCAGCTCTGCACGGTCGTGTTCGTCCACTTTGGGCTGAATATGCTCTGGCAGGCCATTTTGCTTGGAGGAACTGCGGCGGGTTTTACGGCGGCGGGCTTCTATTCCGCCGTCAGACTGATAAACAACGCGGTCACATTCCCCTTTATGGCAGGCTCGGTGTATGCCTTGGCAAGGGTAGCGTCCGCCATAGGGAATCGCCGGCCGGAGTCGCCTGATATGGCCGCCGCCGCGAGGGCCGACGTGCTGGGGGTCGGCTTTGACGGCTTCACGATAGGCCAGGCGGCCGAACACGCGCTTGAGCTTTTGCGCGTACCCGGAGGGCACTATATCGTAACGCCGAATTCCGAAATGCTTGTGGCAGTCAGAAACGACAAACAGGCGCTGCGCGCGCTGCTGGAAGCCGATATGGTGCTGCCCGACGGTATCGGGGTCGTTATCGCCTCAAGGATGCTCAAACGGCCTGTCCCGAATAGGGTGGCCGGCATTGATTTCGCGCAGGCGCTTTTCTCACGCTGTGAGGGAAAGAGAATATTTTTGCTCGGAGCGGCCGAAGGCGTGGCGGAAAGGGCGATGGAGCGCCTTGGCTCAATGTATCCGGGGCCGGTGTTCTGCGGATGCCTAAACGGGTACTTTACCGGGGACGCGCCTGTGATTGAGACTATACGCGCGGCCAAACCGGATATACTGTTGGTGTGCCTTGGGGCCGTAAAGCAGGAAAAATGGATGCTTGAGCATAAGGACGCTTTCGGCGACTGCCTTATGGCGGGACTTGGCGGCTCGTTAGATATATGGTCGGGCGACCTCAAGCGCGCGCCCGCGGTATTTGTCAGATTGGGATTAGAATGGTTTTACCGTCTGCTCAGGCAGCCGTCGCGCATAGGGCGCATGACGCGGCTTCCTTATTTCCTGTATCTGGTCTGCGGGCAAAGGCGCGCCGAGCGCGGAGCCGGGAGAGGAGGCGCGCGCGCGTGAGCCTGATAGTATTGGAGGGTATCGACGGTTCCGGCAAGACGACGCAGGCAAAAGCCCTGCGCGGCTGGCTGGACGCGGAAGGCATACCTTTCCGCGCGCTGGATTTCCCCCGGTATCACGAGCCGTCGGGCGCGCTTGTGAAGCAGTATCTCAGCGGCGCGTTCGGCAATAAGCCGGAGGACGTCAACCCATACGCCGCCTCGGCTTTTTACGCGGTAGACCGCGCGGCGTCATATCTGGAGAGCTGGAAAGCGCCTTATCTCGCCGGCGAGCTGTTCGTGACCGACCGCTATACCACGTCAAACGCCGTTCATCAGGCGTCCAAGCTTCCGAGAGACGAACGCCCGGCTTTCTTTGAATGGCTGTTCGATTTTGAGTACAACCGCCTTGGACTGCCGGCCCCCGATATGGTTTTACTGTTAGACATGCCTGTGAGCTTAGCCGGACGGCTGATAAACAACCGGCGCGGCGCCGGAGATATCCACGAGGACGACGGCCTGTATCTGACGCGGTGCCGCGAAGCCGCCGTTCAGGCCGCGGAGCTGTACGGATGGCGCACGGTGCGCTGTGCTGACGGCGGCGCGCCGCGCCCGGAGGGCGACATAAGCCGCGATATCATTTCGGCGGTGAAAGCTATACTATAGACGAAAGGCTGTGCGCGATAATGGTATATGTACTGCTTGCCGAGGGCTTTGAGGACATAGAGGCGCTTGCGCCGGTCGATATACTGCGGCGCGCGTCCGTTGACGTAAAGCTGGCGGGTGTGACCGGCGAGACCGTAACGTCGGCAAACGGCGTAACTGTGCAAACGGACTGTCTGCTTTGCGACGTGCCGCTTGACGGCTGTGATATGCTTGTACTTCCCGGCGGCAGCCCGGGATGGAAGAACCTCAGGGGTTCGGAGCCCGTGCTTGAGCTTGTGCGGCGCGCGCATGACGGAGGCAAGCTGCTGGCCGCCATATGCGGCGCGCCCGTGATACTCGCGGAGCTTGGCTTATTAAAAGGGCGGCGCGCCGTCTGCTATCCGGGCATGGAAAGCGAGCTGACGCGGTTCGGCGCGGTGGCGCCGGAGAACGAGACGGTCGTGCGGGACGGCAATATAATTACCGCGCGGGCCGCCGGGTCGTCTATTGATTTCGGACTGCGGCTGGCGGCCGCGCTGAATGGAGAGGACGCGGCCGGAGAGGTATGCCGCGCGATATGCTATACGCCGCGCAATGGTATCACGGGGCCGCTCGCCCCGTAATACCATTGCGTTACGCCGGGTCAATTGCAGCAGCAGCACAGAACGATCAATATCAGAAGAATGATACACAGGCAGCCATTGTCCTCAAACATGCCTTTCACTATAATTCACCTCACTTGCGATAGTCTACCGTATCATATGTCTCATCTCGGCGTATTGTTACGCAAAAAGGCGGGAATTTATGGCCAAACGGCTTAGAGAAGAAAATGAACAGCCGCGTGAGGAGCGTCAGATAACCACCGGATGTATGACTGGTGTATTTTACGCTTTTTGCGTTATCGGCGTTTCGCTGGCGTTGGCCGTATTCGGATGGAACTCGGCCAAGGACGTCCTTGGCCTGCTCAAAGACGAGCGGGTCGCCTTGATCGAGGTTCCTGAGGATTTCAATATACAGCAGATCGCCAAAACCCTTGGGGACAACGGTATTATCGAATACCCTTGGCTGTTCTCGTTCTACGCCGGCTTTTCAAATGCCGCCGAAAAGATAAAGCCGGGCAGATACGAGCTGCGCTCAACGCTCGATTACCCCGCCATTGTGTACAACATGCGCGAGGCGGCCACGACGCGCGAGGAGATACGCGTTTCGATACCCGAGGGCTACACGCTTTCCCAGATTATCGATCTGCTTGACGAGAGGGGCGTCAGCACAAAGGAACTGCTATGGGAGACGGCTGAAAACCACAAATTTGAATACTCCTTCCTTGAGAATGTCCCCATGACGAAAACGCGTCTGGAGGGCTACCTGTTCCCGGATACCTATGACTTTTTCATCAGGGAAAGGCCCATAGCGGTGTTTGGGAAGCTGCTGTCAAACTTTAACAGAAAGCTGACAAGGGAGATGCGCGAACGCGCCGAGCAGACGGGCTACAGCATATCGGAGATACTGACCGTCGCGTCGTTAGTCGAGCGCGAGGCCGGCAACGATGAGGAACGCGGGAATGTCGCCTCGGTAATATACAACAGGCTGAACAGCAGAGGGTTCCCGTTTCTTCAGATAGACGCGACCATACAGTATATCCTGCCGGCGCCCAAGCCGGTGCTTTCGGAAGAGGATCTTAATATAGACAGCCCTTATAACACGCGTTTATACTCCGGCCTGCCGCCCGGCCCCATAGCGAATCCGGGCCTGAACTCCATACGCGCGGCGCTGTGGCCGGACGAAACGGACTACTATTTCTATGTACTGACGCCCAATGGACACCAATTCTGCAAGACGGAAGCCGAATTCAACAGGGTAAAGGCCGCCAATCAGGACTTCCTGAACAGTCTGGGCCAATAGCGGCGTAAGCGTTGAAAGGATGATAAAGATATGCAAAAGATGGGGCTTAATGAGCTGCGCGAGAGCTACCTCTCGTTTTTCGAGTCAAAGGAGCATCTGCGCGCGCCCAGCTTCCCGTTAGTCCCGCAAAACGACGCGTCGCTGCTGCTTATAAACAGCGGCATGGCGCCCTTGAAGCCTTATTTCTCAGGGCAGGCCGAGCCGCCCGCGAAGCGCATGACCACATGCCAGAAATGCGTGCGCGTTATAGATATCGACCGTGTGGGGCAGACAGACCGTCACTGCACGTTTTTTGAGATGCTCGGCCATTTCTCGTTTGGCGACTATTTCAAACGAGAGGCCATCACTTGGACATGGGAGTATTTTACCGAAGTGCTGGGCATCGACCCGTCGCTCTTGTACTGCTCGGTCTATCTTGACGACGACGAGGCTTGGGATATCTGGACTAAAGAGGTCGGCGTGGATGAATCCCACATGGTGCGTCTGGGCAAAGAGGACAATTTCTGGGATATCGGGTCGGGGCCGTGCGGCCCCTGCTCGGAGGTATACTTTGACCGCGGCGCCGAAAACGGCTGCGGCGGCCCTGACTGCAAGGTGGGCTGTGACTGCGACCGCTATGTGGAGATAGGAAACAACGTTTTCACCCAGTTCAGCAACGACGGCCAAGGCAACTACACCCCGCTCGCGCAGAAAAATATTGACTTCGGCATGGGGTTAGAGCGCTTGGCCTGCGTGGTGCAGGGGGTGGACAGCGTTTTCGGGGTAGATACCATCACCCGCATACGCCGGCATGTGAGCGATATCACCGGAGCGGAATATAACCACTCCAAAGAGACCGACGTCTCGCTGCGCATTATAACCGACCACATACGCTCCACGGTGATGCTGGTCTGCGACGGCGTATTCCCCTCAAACGAGGGGCGCGGATACGTACTGCGGCGGCTGCTGCGCCGCGCGGCGCGCCATGGGCGGCTGCTCGGCGTTAAGGGCGCGTTCCTGCATGAGCTTTCGCTGACGGTCGTCGGCGAAAGCCGCGGCGCTTACCCTGAGCTGGCCGAACGCCGCGACTACATCCGCCGCGTAATAAAAGAGGAGGAGGAGCGCTTTGAGCAGACCATCGACTCGGGCCTGAGAATGTTGATGGAGCTGATCGAGCGGCTCGAAAATACCGGCTTGCGCCTGCTTTCGGGCGCGGACGCCTTCAGGCTTTACGACACATACGGGTTCCCGCTGGCGCTGACCGACGAGATACTCGCGGAGCGCGGTATGTCGGTGGAGCGCGAGGTGTTCGACGGTCTGATGGAGGATCAGCGCGAACGCGCCCGCAAGGCGCGCTCGGCGCTTGGGGACTTCGCGTGGGCGGATGCCGATTTGGGCATAGACAAATCGGTAAAAACCGAGTTTACAGGCTATGACACCCTTGCTTCCGATGCCCGCGTACTCTATATCCTCACACCCGACGGCCCGATAGACACGGCGGAGGAAGGCTCCGGCGCGTCGCTGATTTTGGACGTCACCCCGTTTTACGCGGAGAGCGGCGGTCAGGTTTCCGACCACGGCGACGTCGAGGGCGACGGCTTCAGCTTTAAGGTCGCCGACGTCCGCAAGACAAAGGACGGGCAGATACTTCATATAGGCAGCGTCGTTTCGGGCGTCGTGAAAAGCGGCTCGACCGCGTTGGCGAAGGTCGATAAGCCGAGGCGCGACGCCATACGCCGCGCGCACAGCGCCACGCACCTGCTGCATAAAGCGCTGAGAACGGCGCTCGGCACACACGTCGGGCAAGCCGGCTCATTGGTGGAGCCTGACCGCCTGCGCTTTGACTTCACGCATTTTGCCGCGCTCACGCAAAGGGAGCTTGAGCAGGTGAGAGAAGCGGTGGTTGACGGCATCTTGGACGGCCTGAGCGTCGCCGCCGAGGTAATGGACATGGAATCCGCAAAGAAAAAAGGCGCTATGGCGCTTTTCGACGAGAAATACGGCGACGCTGTGCGTGTGGTCGAGATGGGAAACTGGTCGGTCGAGCTGTGCGGCGGTACTCATGTAGACAATACGGCCAAAATAGGGGCGTTTATACTTAATGGGGCCGACAGCTCGGTGGCGGCCGGAGTAAGGCGTATTGAGGCCAAGGTCGGCAAGCTCGCCCTTGAGGACGTTATCGACGCCAAAAGCGTTATATCACGCGTTTCGGGCTTGATGAAAACATTGCCCGAGGAGCTTTATACGCGCATCGAACAGCATATCGCGGATGGCCGTGCGCTTCGGAATGAGGTAGTTTCGCTAAAGACCGCCGCCCTGCGCGCCGAAGCCGAACGCGCGCTTACCTCGGCGCGAAGCGTAAACGGCCTGCGCGTTTTGACCATGACCGGCGGCTGGGACGCCGACGCGCTCCGCGCGGCCGGCGACTACCTGCGCGACAAGGCGCCCGACGCGGCGGCGGTGCTTGCCTCCACGCTGGACGGCAGGCTGACCTTCCAGGCCGTGTGCGGTAAAGACGCCGTTAAGTCAGGCGTGCGCGCCGGCGATATCATCAAGAAGCTTTGCGCGTTTACCGGCGGCGGCGGCGGCGGGCGTCCCGACGGCGCGATGGGCGGCGGCGGCGACCCGGCCAAGCTCGGCGCCGCGCTTGATATGGTAGACGATATAATATTAGCTCTGGGAAAGGGTGGACGACAGTAATGAGCGATTGCGTATTCTGCAAAATCGTAAGGGGCGAGCTGCCTTGCGATAAGGTGTATGAGGACGGGCTTATACTCGCGTTTAACGACATATCGCCGGCCGCGCCGACGCATATACTGTTTATCACCAAAGAGCATATTTGTTCGGCGGCCAACGTCAGCGCGGACAATTCGGCGGTTATCGGTCATATTTTCACCAAGATCGCTCAGATCGCCGCCTCCAAGGGCCTTGCGGACGGGTTCAGGGTGATAACCAACAGCGGCCCTTATGCCAATCAGACCGTGCCTCATCTGCACTTCCACCTTATGGGAGGCCGGCGGCTTGACTTGAAATTAGGATGAAAAGGCCGCTGGCCGCCGGATGCGCGGCGTTCGCGTCGGGCGTGTTTTTCGGTTGCCTGCTGTTAGAATCCCAATACGCGGCGTCGCTCGGATGGCTGGCCCTGATTTGCGCCTTTTCGGCGGCGCTCACGGCGGCCGCGTTGTATCGCGTCAGGCGTTCGGCGCGGGCGCCGTTATTGACCAAGCTTACGGTACTGCTGATCGTGACCGCCGCGCTCGGCGCGGGTCTGGGCTGGCGGTGGACGTATCAGCGCGTATGGATCGCTCCCGCGCTCGAACACGCGGGCGACATGCACAAGCCCGACATGCTCGTGACGGGCTATCCGTCCGAAAGCCTGTACGGATATATGACCCCGGTGAAGCTCTATGGCGTGCCGGCGGCGCTGTTCAGCAACGGTATGCCCGACGTCAAGCCCGGCGATGTGGTCACAGGATGGGTCAACGTGGCGCTATACGGCAGGAGCGGCTATACGCTCAGGGCTTCCCAGACCGGGCCGCTGACCGTCGAGCCGGCGCCCTCCATACCGCTTACCCTCCAGCCCGCGCGTATGCGGCGCGCGCTCTTGGGACGCATGGACTCGTTGTTCGGGGATATGTCGGCCATGCCCAAGGCGCTTACGACGGGCGACAGGTCGGGCTTCTCGGACAGCTTTAACCGCGCGCTGTCCATAAGCGGGCTGTCGCATACGACCGCCGTATCGGGCCTGCATATATCGTTTATAACCGGGCTGATGATAATGCTGCTTGGCGGGCCGAGACGCTCCGCGATGGCCGCCGTTCCGGCCATATGGCTGTTTGCGGCGCTGGTCGGATTCCCGGATTCGGCCGTACGCGCCGCCGTAATGAATACCGCGGTGCTGCTGACGCCGCTGCTGAGACGCGACTATGACGGCTTGAGCGCGCTGGGATTAGCGGCGGCGCTTATTGCCGCTTTCCGGCCCGAGGCTATGGCAAACGCGGGCTTTCAGCTATCCTTTGCCGCCACTCTGGGTATTTTGCTGTTCGCGTCCGGCTGGCGCGACGCGGCGCTTAATAAATTCCCGTTTCTCAAGCGATACGGCGTCACGCGCGCGCTGGCTTCAACGTCGGCGGTGTCGCTGGCCGCCATAGTATTCACCACCCCGCTCACGGCTTATTATTTCGGCAGGGTGTCGCTTATCGCGCCGCTGTCCAATCTGCTCATGCTGCAGCTGCTGTCATACCTGTTCATCGGTACGCTGTCGGTTTGCGGGCTGTCCTTTCTGTGGATGCCCGGCTTTCTGGGAAAGCCGCTCGAATGGGGTTTCGCGCTGTGCGAGTGGTATGTGCGGCTGTCGGCGCGTATACCTTACGCCTCTCTGTCGGCTCAGAACAGGCCGGCGGTGTTTTTCCTGATTTACCTTTACGCGCTGCTGATATTGTGTTACGCCGCGTGGAAACGCGGCGTGTTCAAAAGGGCAGCGCGCCGCGCGCTGACGCCGGTTTGCGCGGCGGTTTGCGCGCTCTGCGCGACGATTTTGAGCGTAACGCTGTTCTATGATTTTACAGAGCTTTTGCATCTGACGGCGGTGGACGTAGGACAGGGGCAAAGCGTTATAGTCGAAACGCGCGGCCACACGGCGGTCATAGACTGCGGCGGGTTCGGCGCCAACGCCGGCTCCGCGGTCGCCGACACGTTGGCTTCGCGCGGGCGCGGCACTGTGGATGTGCTGATACTCAGCCACTATCACGCCGACCACTGCAACGGCGTGGAGGCGCTGATAGACAGCGCGCGCGTGGGGTTGCTGGTAGTGCCGCCCGAACGGGACGCCGAGGAGACCGAATGGCGCGGAAGGATCGAGGATTTATGCCGGCAGCGCGGCATAGAGGTGCTTTACGCCGACGGCGACGTTTCGGTTAACATGGGGGACTGCACGCTTGAGATACTTACATATCGGGGCGGCGGCGGTATCAACGAGCGCTGTCTGTCGGTTTTGGGGCGCTACGGCAATTTCAGCTTTCTAACTACAGGCGATATGGATACCGCGTCCCAGCTAAGGCTGTATGAAGCCGTGGGGCTGCCGCCCGTATCGCTGTATGTCGTCGGCCATCACGGGTCGAGGTTCTCGTCGGGCGAAGAGTTTCTGTCGGCCGTCAGTCCTCAGGCGGCCATAATTTCGGCCGGCGCGAACAACTTCGGGCATCCCACGCCGGAGACGCTTCAGCGCCTGCGCGACTCCGGCGCCAGCGTATACCGCACAGACCAGCATGGCGGCATAACCGTCACGGTAAGGGGCCGTTAGGGAGATACATCGCGTTTTCAGGAGGGGAAAATGATATGCTTTCGGACTTGAAACGCCATATAAAAGACAGGACGCCCGCCGCGCTGTATGTTTTTCACGGCGAGGAAACCTATCTGCGCGACCATTACCTGACGCGGCTGAAGGAGCTGATAGTGCCGGAGGGCACGGAAACCTTCAACCTGTCGCGCTTTGACGATAAGATAACGCCGGACGGCCTTTCGCAAGCCGTAACCGCCGCGCCGTTTATGGCCGACAGGCGGCTGGTGCTGCTTTGGGACGCCGATATATACAAAGCCGACGCGGAGACCAAAGACGCCCTGATCGAGCATATCGGCGGGTTGGACGGCGTTACGATGGTAATCGTATACGACGCCGCGCCGTATAAGCCCGACGCGCGCACCAAGCTGTTCAAGGCCGTCTCAAACGCGGGCGTGACCGTCGAATTCAAGCAGCAATCCGCCGCCGACCTGCTGCCGTGGATAAGACGGCGTTTCGAGGCGCTCGGGAAACAGATAGACGACCCCGAATACCTGCTGTTTCTGTGCGGGCATCTGATGGCGCCGCTTACGCTTGAGATAGAAAAAATCGCCGCTTACTGCAACGCGCCCGACGGGCGGGTCAAGCGCCGCCACATAGACGCCGTGGGTACGCCCACGGTGGAGGCCGCCGCGTTCGACATGACCGACGCCATATGCGCCGGGCAGTTCGGGAAAGCGCTGACACTGCTCCGGCGGATGCTTGACATGCGCGAGGAGCCGGTGATGCTGCTGGGCGCACTCGGCAAGCAGATGCGCGGCCTGTACCTCGCGCGCTTGACGCTGGATCGCGGGCAGGGCAGCCAAGTGGTAATGAAGGGCATGGGCTACCGCTCGG
>WRLW01000038.1 GCA_009777435.1 Oscillospiraceae bacterium
ATGCGTACGGAGAACGCCGTGCCGCTGGTTCTGGCGCTAGTGGCGATTATCATGGTAGTCTCGATATACATAACGCTCAACCACGCGGAAACCTTGTTCGCCTCTGTAAGGCCATATTCACATACAGTCGTGATCGACGCCGGGCACGGCGGCGAGGACGGGGGCGCCGTATCGGTCAACGGCATCCATGAGAGCGGGATAAATCTGGCTATAGCCCAAAAGACCGACGCGCTGATGCGGTTCTACGGCGTCCGCACGGTCATGGTGCGCACCGACGACATATCCATACACCACGCCTCGGCGCGTACCATAGCCGAAAAGAAACGAAGCGATCTGGTTAACCGCGTGGAGCTTATAAACGGCGTTGAAAACGCGCTGCTGCTGAGCATCCACCAAAACTCGTTCCCGGAGTCAAAGTATTTCGGGGCGCAGATGTTTCATGGAGACGACCCGGCGGCCATACCGCTCGCGCTCAGGCTTCAGGAACTGTTTTTGAAAATCGACCCCGACAATACGCGCAAAATAAAAAAAGTAACCAAAGGCGCCGCGTATGTTATGGATAACGCGGAGTGCCCCGCGATATTGGCGGAGTGTGGCTTTTTATCTAACCACGGCGACGCGGGCAAGCTGACCGCCGAGCCTTATCAGCGCAAGGTAGCCGCCGTCCTGCTCGCGGGATATCTGGATAGTATAAAAGCGCCTTAGAAAGGACAGGCTGGAATGGCAAAACAAAAGAATGTGTTTATGTGCGGCGAGTGCGGCGCGGAGGCGCTGCGCTGGCAGGGCCAATGCCCGTCATGCAAGGCTTGGAACACGATGCGGGAGGTCAGCGGGGTTCCCGCGCGCGTCACGGCGGCCGCCGGCTCAGGGCGGCCGCTAAAGCTGTCCGAGATACGGATGGCGGACGAGGTTCGTTTTAAGACGGGCATGAACGAGCTTGACAGGGTGCTGGGCGGCGGCGCCGTCGCCGGGTCGCTCGCCTTGGCGGCGGGGGAGCCGGGCATCGGCAAATCGACGCTGCTGCTGCAAATCTGCGGCTCGCTGTGCGGGTTCTCAAAGGTCTTATATGTCTCCGGCGAGGAATCCGCGCGGCAAATCAGGCTGCGCGCGGAACGGCTGGGCGTCATGTCCGAAAATCTGTATATACTCTGCGAGACCAACATGGATATCATAGCGTCGTCGCTCGACTGCGCGGATATACTGATAATAGATTCCATACAGACCATGTTCATGCCCGATATAGCGTCCTCGCCGGGCAGCGTCACACAGGTCAGGGAGTGTACGATGTCGCTGATGAGGCACGCTAAAGGGCGCGGCGTGACCGTATTCGTGGTAGGGCACGTTAACAAGGAGGGCGCTATCGCCGGGCCGAAGGTACTTGAGCATATGGTGGATTGCGTGCTGTACTTCGAGGGGGAGCGCCAAATGCCGTACCGCATACTGCGCGCGGCCAAGAACCGCTTCGGCTCCACCCATGAGCTTGGCGTCTTTGAGATGCGCGACACCGGGCTTGTCGAGGTGCCCGACCCGTCCGAAGCGCTGCTGGCCGGACGCCCGCTTGACGCTCCGGGTACATGCGTGGTATGCGCGATGGAGGGTACGCGCCCGCTGCTTGCGGAGATACAGGCGCTGGTCACGCCCACCACATACAATTATCCGAGGCGTATGGCAAACGGCGTTGAACTCAACCGCGCGCTGCTGCTGCTGGCCGTGCTTGAAAAGCGCGGAGGCCACTATGTGGGCAATGCCGACGCGTATATCAACGTTGTGGGAGGCTTCTCGATTAACGAAACGGCCGCCGACCTGCCAACGCTGCTGGCGCTGGCTTCCAGTTTAATGGACAAGCCCGTCTCCAGAGGGCTTGCGGCCTTTGGAGAGATAGGCCTGACGGGCGAACTGCGCTCGGTAAGGGCGGCCGAGCAGCGGCTGTTGGAGATGAAGCGGCTGGGCTTTGGGCGCTGTATGATGCCCGCGCAAGGCACGCGCGCCGTCCGCGCGCCGGACGGCATCGAGGTCATACGCGTCAAGACCCTGAAAGAGGCTTTGCGTCTGGCGTTTGAATAGAACCTGAATCGCGGAAAAAAATACTTGCAAACGGCGGCATGTCTGATATAATAACCGAAGCGGCTTTACTTTATCATTGCGCGTCAACGCGCGCCGCGTACGCGTACTGTGCTTATCCGAAAGGGGTGAAATTTATGTTGTATAATGTATTGGCGGCAGCCGCGGACGGGGCGGAGCAGGGCGGCGACGCGATGTCCGCGCTGATCGGTATGGTGCTTCCTTTCGCGCTGCTGATAGGCGTTATGTATTTTCTGATGATACGCCCGGAAAGCAAGCGGAAAAAACAGATGGCCAGAATGCTCAATGAATTGATCGTCGGCGACGAGGTAACGACCAGGGGCGGCATAATCGGCAAGATCGTAAGTATCAAGGATGATACGGTGACGGTCGAGACCGGGGCGGATAAGGTGCGCATCAAGTTTGTGCGCGATGCGATATCCTCAAAAAAGGCGCCGATTTCGGATTAGTTACTTGTACTATCCGGCCGTTTTCACGCATACAATTTCACCATGGACACGCGTAAAAACGCGGGAAGGGTGAAATTATTATGCGTGATAAGCACGACGAGCCTAAGCGCCTGCTGAAACCGCTGCTGATGTCGCTGGCCGTGGGCTTGCTGATGTCGCTGACCATATTGGCCGCGGGCGCCGCAATGGTATCCTCAGGTATGATACGGCAAAGCCATATGCCGGCCGCGGCGGGCGCGGCATGTTTAGCCGGCGCGTTCGTGGTGGGCGCGCGCAGCGTGTCGCTGATGAAGTCAAGGGCGTTGATGGCAGGTATAGCGGGCGGCTTAGGGTACTTCATGGCGCTGTTTCTGCTCGGCTCGGTGCTGTATCTGCGCGGGCTGCCCTCGACATCGGCAACGACTATGCTGATTACGGGGATAGCCGGCGGGCTGGCCGCCGGTATCATGGGGGCCTTGCACAAGCCGCGCAATATGCGTTAGGTATTATTACATATGAACGGAGAGTCTCAATGGAACATGTTAAAACAATAGGGCGTCCGGTGCTGGCGCAGACCGCGCATGACGGCGGCTGCGGCGAATGTCAGACATCCTGCCAGTCGGCCTGTAAAACGTCTTGCACCGTGGCCAACCAGCGCTGCGAAAAGCCTAAAAAATAAAGCTGTGGTTCATCTTTTTACCGGGCTTGGGCAGTATATCGCGCTTGACGTGGGCAGCGGCGCGGTACACGCGCTCAGCCCGGACGCTTATGCGCTCCTCTCGAAGGTTATCGAGCTGGGCCTGCCTATGACCGAGGAAATTCCAGAAGCGCTGGAGCATATGGCTGGCGGCGGCGCGTGGCCGCCGCTTTTCTCCCTGTACGCCGGAGGTATGCTTTTCGCGGACGACCAAGCGGCGTCGATAACGCCGCCTGAGAACACGCCCCTCAAAGCCATATGCCTGCATGTGGCGCACGACTGCAACCTGCGGTGCGCGTATTGCTTCGCGGAAACGGGCGGCTTTGGCGCCGGGCGGTCGCTGATGGACGCCGATACCGCGCGCAAGGCGATAGACTTTCTCGTGTCGCGCTCCGGGAACCGCCGCAACCTTGAGGTCGATTTTTTTGGCGGCGAGCCGCTGATGGCTATAGATACGGTCAAGGCCGCCATAACCCACGCGCGCGGTTATGAAAAGAATTTCCGCTTCACGCTGACTACGAACGGCGTTCTGCTGAACGACGAAATAACGGATTTCCTGAATTCCGAGATGGGCAACGTCGTCCTGTCGCTTGACGGGCGCCGCGCCGTTAACGACGCGGCGCGCCGCACTATTTCGGGCGGCGGCTGTTACGATATTATTGTTCCCAAGCTCAAGAGGTTTGCCGGGCGCAGGGCGGGGGACTGGTTTGTGCGCGGAACCTTCACGGCCCGTAACCTTGATTTTTGCGAGGACGTTTTGCATCTCGCCAAGCTCGGCCTGCGCAATATATCTATAGAGCCCGCCGTCCTGCCGGACGGCCATAAGCTTGCGCTGACGGCCGAGCATCTGCCCGCCGTCTTTGCGGAGTACGAGCGCCTCGCGGAATCGATGGCAAGCGATCCGGGATTTTCGTTTTTCCATTTCAATATTGATCTGGAGCAGGGGCCTTGCGTGTATAAGCGTCTGCGCGGCTGCGGCGCCGGCTTTGAGTATGCCGCCGTGACGCCCGACGGGGGCGTTTATCCGTGTCACCAGTTCGCCGGAAAGCCGGAATTCCGTATGGGAAGCGTCCACGGCGGCGCTCTCGATATAAGCATCATGGAGCGCTTTTCTAAAACTCATGTACACTCCCGGGCCGCGTGCGCGTCATGCTGGGCCAAATATTTTTGCAGCGGCGGCTGCCACGCGGCGAACCTGAATGTGACGGGCGATATGGATATCCCCTATGCCATCGGCTGTGAGCTTGAGAAAAAACGTCTGGAATGTGCGCTTGCGCTCCAGGCCGCGCGAGCCGTTAATACCTGACGATTATACAACATGCACAAAATTATGGAAAAACATAATTGAAAACCTCCCCCAAACACTTTTATGGTCAAGCGCGCGCCGTTATGGCGCCGCTTTTTTGTTTTGCCTTTATATGGTATTGAGCATGATAAATACACTCCACATATGGTGTTTTGAAAACCGTACTTTCGTTCTGTTTTGACCGTACGGCGCGCGCGGTTCAGTTGGTTTACATAATATTGTTTACATAATATTTGTTGAATTGCACGAAAAATAACCGGCGGCCCTTATTGCGCTTGCAAAAGAGGTCGATTTATCGTATAGTATTATCGGCGCCGAAAAATACGGCACGAACGTTCGGCGGCCTTAGAAAGCGTTAAGCGCGCGGATAGGGGATCCGAATGACAGGGTATAAGCTCGGCGTTATAGGTCTTGGTCGTATGGGCTCGGCTATTGTCGAAGCGATCATAGAACATAAAATACTTGAGCCTGAGGAAATTCTGGCCTTTGACCCCAACACGGCGCATTGCGAGGCGCTGTCCGCAAAGGGCGTCACCATAGCCGCCAACAACAGGCGCGTCGCGCATATGAGCCCTATTGTGCTGCTCGCCGTCAAGCCGCAGATAGCCGGCGACGTTTTAACGGAAATCCAGACCGTCGCCGCCAATACATGCTTCATATCCATTATGGCCGGCATCAGTTCGGGTTACATAAAATCTAAGCTCCCCAACACAACATATGTCATTCCGGCCATGCCTAATACACCACTAATTGTGGGTAAAGCCGCGACCATCATAGCGAAGCCCTCGGACGTGCCGCTTGAGTTTTACCGTGCCGCGGTTTCCATCTTCTCCTGCGCGGGCGACGTCGTTTTTGTTGACGAGGATTACATAAACGCCTGCATACCGCTGTCGTCGTCCAGCCCCGCGTTCTTTTACAGGATGGCGGCCGAGATGCTCAGATACGCGGAGCAGCTCGAGGTAGACCCCGTGGTCGCCTTGCGTCTGGTGGCGCAGGCCATGGAAGGCGCGGCCGTCATGCTAAGGGAGTCGGGGAAATCGCCCGACGAGCTGATATCGCAGGTCGCGTCGCCCGGAGGCACTACGCTGGCCGCCCTTGACCAGATGGACATACACGGCTTTGACGAAGCCCTGCGCGAGGCTCTGATAGCCTGTAAGCTCCGCGCGGACGAGTTGAGCAGAACACCGACATAATGCCGCGCGCCGGCTCATACCATATAACATGTCCACATGTGGGCGCGTTTGGGGTAAGGGACGTGTTGCGGTTGAAGGATATCAGGCTTTCGATGATCGTGTTGGCGCTGGCGTTTTTGGCGGGCGCTATAGGCGGCAATCTGACGGCCATGCTGCTCACGGGCGGCGACGAGCTGACCGAGTATATCGGCGGCTTTTGGGACGGCATGAACGCGGGAACCCTTTACGCGGCCTTCGCGGGCACGCTGCTGGCAGGTATGGCGATACCGCTTCTGATATTTCTATCCGGCTTTTCATCACTCGGCGTCGCGCTCATACCCGTTTGCGTCGCGTTCAAAGGTTTCACGTTCAGTTACGCGGTTTCGGCAATGCTCAGGTTCTTTGGGCCGAACGGCTTTCTGCTGACGGTTTGCGCTTTAGGTGTCACAAACCTTATATATATCCCGTGTATGCTGATGTCGGCGCTGTTCGCTTTTCGGACGTCGCTGGTGATGGCTTCGGTATTCTTCGGTAAAAACAAACAGATAAAAGCCGCGGCCTGCGGCCCCGTCTATTTTATCCCGTTTGCCGTGTGTTTTGCCGTGATACTGGGATTGGCGGCCTATCAGGCGTTTTTGCAGCCCATGCTGCTGTCCGCGGCGGCCGGGACAGGATTTATTCAGCGGTGATAAATAGAAAGGCGGATAAAGGATATGCAGGATTACATAGGCGCGTTTGAGAGGTATTTGAGGGACGAGAAGAACCGTTCCGAAAACACATTGCTGTCGTATATACGCGACATCAGCCAATTCAAGCGCTATCTCGGCGACGTTGATATAAAAGACGTCGGACGCGAGAAGGTCAAGGCGTATATGGACGCTCTGACCGCGCAGGGCAAGTCGCAGGCGACCGTTACGCGCTCTATGGCGTCGCTGAAGTGCTTTTATCGGTATTTAATCGACTCCGGCGCCGTTTCCTCAAACCCCGTCAAGAACGTCACTCCGCTCAAGGTAGAACGCAAGCTGCCGCAGGTTCTGACCAGTAAGGAGGTCGATCTGCTGCTTGGACAGCCCAAATGCACGGATCTCAAAGGCTACCGCGACCGCGCGATGCTTGAGCTGCTCTACGCCACCGGCATACGCGTCAGCGAGCTTGTATCGCTCAACATATCGGATATAAATCTTTCGGCCAGCTTCATACGGTGCCGCAACGCCGGCAAGGAACGTATAGTGCCGCTGTATCCCGCCGCCGTGCGCTCGCTTTCCGACTACACGCTGCTGGCGCGCGTTAAAATGTTGCGCGACCCGTCGCAGGAGGCCCTGTTCGTCAACCTGAACGGCGACCGCATGTCGCGTCAGGGCTTTTGGAAAATCATAAAGCACTATCAGGAGTCGTCAAACATCCGCAAGCAGATCACGCCGCATACCTTGCGCCATTCTTTCGCCGCGCACCTGCTTGAAAACGGCGCGGATCTGCGGTCTATACAGGAGATGCTGGGGCACTCGGATATATCCTCAACTCAGGTATATGTGACGCTGGTCAACAAGCGCCTGAAAGACGTCTATAACCGCGCGCATCCGAGGGCATAGAATTAAAGAACACGGAAAACCCGGATTGCCTGTTCGGCTATCCGGGTTATGTGTTGGAGGTTGTTTTCTTTATATCCGCCAGCGGGTTGGCTCTGGCGGCGTCTCGCAGGCCGGAGTTTTCCACATGCGTGTATATCTGCGTCGTGTTCAGATGCTCATGCCCGAGAATCTCCTGAAGCGTGCGCACATCGACGCCGTTTTGAAGCATAAGCGTTGCGGCCGAGTGGCGCAGCTTATGCGACGAATAGCGCGAGGCGTCAAGGCCCGCCGACAGAAGATGCTTTTTGACAAGCACATGTATGGTCTTAACGCTTATGCGGCTGCGCCGCGAGGAGAGGAACAGCGCGTTTTTATCCTTTGGAACCGGCTCGCCGCGGAGGCGCAGATGGTCGGCTATGGCGCTCAGGCACGCCTCGTTAAGGTACACGACGCGCTCTTTGTCGCCCTTCCCCTTAACACGCAGGGCGTCGTCCTTAATGCTGGTAAGGTCAAGCGACGCCAGCTCGGAAATACGAAGCCCGCAATTAAGGAACAGCGTTAGTATACAATAGTCCCGCGCCTGATGCCTGCCCTCGACGCTGTTGAGAAGCTCCAAACATTCGTCTAATTTAAGGTATCGCGGCAGCGTTTTAGACAGCTTGGGGACATCAAGATCCTGAATAGGGTTAACGTCAAGCAGCCGGGCTTTCAGCGTGAGGAACTTAAAAAACGAACGCAGCGTCGTGGCCTTCCGCGCCCTTGCCGCCGCGCCCAGCCCGTATTCCGAGAACTCGCTGTTCGGGCGGTTGGGCCGCTGGCGGCTCAGAAAGGCCATAAACGCGTATACATCCTGCAATGTGACCGAGCGCACGGTCTCGATATCAACGTCGTTTATCGGTATATCGTCAAAGCGCTCGTAAGCGCCGGCCTGACCGCGGTGTTCCTTAAGAAACCGGAAAAACAGGCGCAGGTCAAGGTAATATTCATCAACAGTTTTTCTGCTGTGTCCCTTGACGGTCTCATGGTATGCCAAGAACTGGCGCAGGAGCGGCGGCGCGTCGCCGGTGTACATAAATAAAACAGTCCTTTCGGAGGTGCTTATGATATTCAATATAATCGACAGCCCTTGCGGGCCGCTTACCGCCGTTTCAGACGGGGAGGCGCTGTGCCGCCTGTCGTTCGGCGCTGTGTCCGAGGACGCCGCGCGCGGACGCGACAAGGTAATAGAGGAGCTTGAGCGCCAGCTCGCGGAGTATTTCGCCGGTGAGCGCAAAACATTCGAGCTGCCTGTAAAGCTGTACGGCTCGGTGTTCGAGCAATGCGTATGGGCCGGTTTGGGTTCCATACCTTACGGTAAAACCGTCACCTACGGCGAACTGGCCGCCGCGGTCGGAAAGCCCTCGGCGGCCCGCGCGGCCGGCGGCGCCTGCGGCCGCAACCCCGTAAGCATTGTCGTGCCTTGCCACCGTGTGGTCGGCGCCGGGCGCGGCGGTTCCCGGCAGGGAACCGCGCCGTGGCGGGAACGCATGACCGGCTTTGGCGGCGGGCTGGCCAACAAGGCGCTGCTGCTTGAGTTGGAGGAGCGTCACAACGCGTAAATCTTCTCCGCCAGCTCCGTGAGCATGTCCATGTCGCGGTCGTATTCCTCGTCAATAAGCTTTTCATGGGAATCGTAATACCTAAGGCACCTGCGTACGCCCTCCGCGAAGGTGACGCGCGCCTGGTAACCGGGTACGAAGTCCTTTAGCTTGCTGTTGTCGAAAATTACGCTCTCGGCCTTGTCGCCCAGCAGGTGCCCTTTTATGCCGGGCAGCTTGCGCTCAATAAGCGCGGACGGCAGATGCACTAATTTCGGCTCGACGCCCAGCGCGCCGCCTACCGTGCGCACGATGTTGTTCCAACTTAGCGCCTCGTCGGAGGTTATGTGGAACTCCTGCCCGACGGCGCGCGGCTGGCCGAGCAGGCCCGCCATGCCTTGGGCGAAGTCCGTATGGTGGGTGATTGTCCACAGGGACGTGCCGTCGCCGTGAAGTATGACCGGCTTTCCGTCTAAGATGCGCTTGATGGGCGTATAGGGATGCCTCGCGCCTATGGGGAAAGGCAGGTTCCCTAAGCCGTATGTATGGGACGGCCTTATTATTGTACAAGGCAGCGCCGAATGTTGAAGCAAGGCTTCACATTCGGCCTTTTCCTCCGAATAGCGCCATATCCTGTTTGTCAGCGGCGTCGATTCCGTTATCCGGTAGTGCATGAGCGGCTTTTGGTAGGCCGACGCGGAGCTTATGAAAACATATTGGCCCGTGCGGCCTGTGAACATATCTATATCCTGCCTGACATGCTCGGGCGTGAACGCTATCCAGTTAACCACAACGTCAAAATACTCGCCGCCCAGCACGCGGCGCAGTGAAGCGGGGTCGCGCGCGTCGGCGTTAAGCATCCGCGCGCCTGAAAAAAGCGGGGCGCTGTTGCCGCGGTGCAGAGCCGTCAGCGAAACGCCGGGCGTTTCGGTCAGCAGCTGCCCGACGGCGGTGCCGATCAGACCGGTGCCGCCGATAAACAAAACCTTCATAACAGACATCATCCTTTCTTTCGTAACCTTACAATAACATATATTACCGGTATGGGCAAGGCTTGGGATTAACAAAAAGTACACAAAGAATTAAAATATGTTGTATCTTTAGTTCATAATTTGGATATAAATAACTGCTATACTCTCACTATAGATAAGCTGTTCCGGTATTTGGGAAGGAGATAATTTTTATGAGCCACCACGAAAACAACCACCATAAAGACGCGGCGCCCCAGCATCAGATGGAGCGTTACAGCTACAGCTTCGAGCCTGCCGAGCCGGCTCCGGTAAGAATCAAAAAACGCAGGCCGGCCCTGAAAGCCGCCGCCTTTATAATGTGCGGTCTGGCACTCTCGCTCGGCGGCGGATTC
>WRLW01000039.1 GCA_009777435.1 Oscillospiraceae bacterium
AGCCGCCCCGACGGACAAGACCATCCATGACAGCATCAACAGGACGGCCAATAGGATTGCCGCGGTTCTTTTGATTTTCATGCCGCTTCTCCTCGTGTTAGAATTTTTATTGGGTAACTCCGCTAAATACGCCTGTCGAATACGCCCGAATATGTGTCGCAGAAGCCGTCATACCCGCCGCCTTCAATGGCTTCGCGTATGCGGGACATCAGATTATTGTAAAAGGTCAGGTTGTGCAGGACGGCAAGTCGCATGGCCAGCATCTCGCCCGCGCGGAACAGGTGCCTGATATACGCGCGGCTGTAGCCGTGCCGGCACAGCGGGCAGGCGCAGGACGCGTCCACCGGGCGCGGGTCGGCCTTATACTTTTCGTTATTGAGGTTAAGGCGCCCTTCAGATGTGTACAGGTGGCCGTGGCGCGCGTTGCGCGCGGGCATCACGCAGTCGAAGATATCAACGCCGCGTTTTAGAGCCTGCATTATGTTGGTGGGTGTCCCGACGCCCATCAGATACCTCGGCTTACGCTCCGGCATACGCGGCTCGACGGCTTCTATGACGCGGTACATCTCCTCGGGCGTCTCCCCTACCGCCAGACCGCCTATGGCATAACCCGGAAGGTCAAGCTCCGCAATCTCGTCCATGTGCCTGACGCGCAGGTCGTCATATACGCCGCCTTGGTTGATGCCCCACAGCGCCTGACCCGGCGTCGGGCCGCCGCCGCGTTCACGGCAGGCCAGCCATTCGTCGCGGCAGCGGGCCAGCCAGCGCGTCGTGCGGCCTACAGACGCTTCCACATAATCGTATGGCGACGGGTTGGGCACACACTCGTCAAAAGCCATAGCTATATCGGCGCCCAGCGCCCATTGCACGCGGATGCTGTCCTCCGGGCGCATGGATACGCGGCGGCCGTCTATATGCGACGCGAACGTCACGCCCTCCTCGGCGATTTTACGCATAGACGCCAATGAGAAAACCTGAAATCCCCCGCTGTCGGTCAGTATGGGGCCGTCCCGGCGCATAAAGCCGTGCAGGCCGCCCAGCTCGCGCACAATATCCTCGCCCGGCCTTAAATGCAGGTGATATGTGTTGCACAGCGCCATCTGACAGCCCGTCCGGTCAATGTCGCGCGTGGAAAGGCCCCCCTTGACGGCGGCCTGTGTGGCGACCGTCATGAAGGCCGGGGTATGCACGTCGCCGTGACCGGTGTGTATGACGCCGCGTCTCGCGCGTCCCGAACGTTTAATCAGCGTGAACATCAGCCGCCTCCGCCGTTCTGAGCTGACGGCGCGCCGCTCAGTAAAATCCTGACCACCTCGCCGGCCATTACCAGACCCGCGGCGGGCGGCACGAACGCGTTGCTGGCAAGGACGCGCCTCCCCTGCTCCTCCGGTTCCCCAACCGGCTCGACGGGAGGCTCCTTTGAACATACTACCCTCAGCGAGGCGATGTCCCGTTTGTTCAGCTCATTGCGCATTACGCGCGCCAGAGGGCAGTTCGACGTCTTGAAGATATCCGTCACCTCAAACGCGGAGGCGTTCAGCCTGTTGGCCGCGCCCATACAGCTTATTATCGGCACGCTCAGCGACGCGGCGCGGCAGACCAGCTCCAGCTTGGCGGTCACGGTGTCCACGGCGTCGGCGACGCAGCCGTATACCGATAAATCCACGGTGTCGGCCGTATCGGGTAAATAAAAGAGGTTATAAACGCCGACCTTGGCGTTTGGGTTGATATCAAGGATTCGTTCGCGCATTACCTCGGCCTTGTACCGCCCTATGGTACTCATGGCCGCGACAAGCTGCCGGTTGAGATTGGACAGGCATACGCGGTCGCCGTCAAACAGGTCTATGGCCCCTATGCCCGAACGCGCGAGAGCCTCCGCGCAGTGCCCTCCGACGCCGCCGAGACCGAAAACAGCCACGCGCGACGCGGCCAGCCGCTCCATATTCATTTGCCCGAACAGCATGGCGGTTCTGGAAAACTGCGTCATGGTTACGCCTCCAAAAAAAGAAAAACCGCCGCCGCGAGGCGGCGGTAAGCGCCGCACCTTAGAGGGTTATGATTTTTTCCTCGTCAATCATTTGCACGGTCGAGTTATCCTTCTCGCGTTTGCCAAGGCGCACTATAAACTCAGTCTTTTCGTCCAGACCTTCCATTTCCAGAATACGGTTGATGTACTCCACCGATACAATGTCGTCCACGATGATGCCCTTGACCACGCCGTTGACCTCAAGTACGACAACCATGTCGCGCGCGCCCTCGGCGTATACCTCCGTGATGCCGCGTAGCAACCCTATGGTTTCTGTAAACGCGGGATATATTTCCTTGGACATGAGCGTGTCTATCTCGTCGTATTTGTTCTCATCCATCAGCTCAATGATCCTGCCCGCGGTGCCGTGCAGTCGCGTATGTGGAAATTCGATGCGCTTCAGGTACATTTCAAGCGTGCTGTTAAGGGTCTCAAACGAGTAATACCATTTGCCGAAGGCGCATTGGTGCGGGTCTGTAGCCAGCGTGAAGGGCTTGCGTTCCCTGACACACTCCTCCAGCGTGCTTACCCAGTTTTCGTGCGCCGCGATATAGGGCCTGATCTGTTCATCCAGCTCTAAATTTCTGTCGGGCAACCCAAACAGGCTCCGCATGTCTATGAGCGATATCATATCGCCGCGGAAATTGGTGATGCCCCTTACATACGCCGGGCTGTTTACCAAAGGCGTCGTATCGCTCAGTATTTCTATCGACAGCACATGAGCGCTGAATACCGCGTATACCACGTCGTTGATCGAGAACAGAACCCACGGAAAATCCGCCGACGCGGCGGGTTCTTCCTCAAGAACCTCTTCCTCAAGGACTTCAGCCTCTACATGAACATCCATTCAAAACACCTCAAGACATAAGTTGGCTATATTATACATCAGCTTACTCAAAATGACAATATCTAATCTGCTAAAGCATCGACGCCGCGTCTTTGTCGAGAATCACGACGGCATCGGGATGCAGCTGCAGCAGCGACGCCGGAAATTTCGGCGTTATCCTGCCCGAAAACATGGCCTTTACGGCCGGGGCTTTTTTTTCGCCTGCTATCAGCATCAATATCCTCCGGGCCGACATGATGGAGCCCATGCCCATGGTAAGCGCCCTGCGCGGCACGTCGGCGGCGCTCTCAAAGAAGCGTGAGTTGGCTTCTATGGTGTCAGCCGTCAGCTCGGCTACATATGTGCGGACGCGCAGCTCGTCCGCCGGCTCGTTGAACGCTATATGTCCATTATTGCCAATGCCGAGCAGTTGTATATCCAGACCGCCGCGGCTTTCGAGCAGGCGTTCGTAGTCGTCGCAGGCTTTTTCCGGGTCGGCCGCGCCCCCGTTGGGCAGATAAACGCTCTCACGGCGCACATTTATCTTGGAAAACAGGTTATCCCACATGAAATAGTCGTAGCTGTGCGAGCTTGACTTGCTCATCGGGTAATACTCGTCAAGGTTGAAGGTCGTGACTTTGGAGAAGTCCACAAGCCCGTCGTTATACATTTTGACTAAGCAGCGGTACATGCCCGCCGGCGTACCGCCCGTGGCGAAGCCCAAAACGCTGTCAGGCTTGCGCCATATCTGCTCGGAGAACACATAAGCGCCTATCTGGCTCATCTCGTCATAAGTTTCGCATACTATCCTTTTCATGGGGATACCTCCCTAATATTGAAACCCGAAAACAAGCATTTTGTCCGCAGGCTTGCCGCAGCATACGCAGGTATCGGATATTCTTTCCTGCTCAAACGGTATACAGCGCGACTTCATGCCCGTACTCTCCTTGACCGCTTCCTCGCACGCGCCGGAGCCGCACCACATCGATTTGATAAAGCCTTTTTCCGTCCGCGCTTTCATCTCGTCTATCGAAAGCGCTGATACTGTCCGCGCCTTGAGGTTTTCCCGCGCGCGCGACAGCAAGCCCTGCTGTATGTCGTCAAGCAGCCCGGCGATACCGGTCTCTATGCCCTCAAGCGACGCCGGCGATTTGAGGCCGGTGTCGCGCCGCGCGAGCATACAGGCGCCGTTTGCCAAGTCCCTTGGCCCTATCTCAAGCCTTAGCGGCACGCCCTTCATCTCGTATTCGGCGAACTTCCAGCCCGGGCTTTGATCCGACGCATCCATATCGGCTCTTATGCCCGCGGCCAGCAGACGCTCTTTGAGCTTCGAGGCGGCCTCCAGCACACCCTCTTTATGCGCGGCGACGGGTACTATGCCCACTTGGACGGGCGCTATTCTCGGCGGCAGTATACGCCCCGAAAAGTCGCCGTGTACCATTATTATACCGCCTATCAGCCTTGTGGTAACGCCCCACGAGGTTTGGAATGGGTATGTCATCTTATTGTTTTTATCCGCGTATTGTATCTCAAACGCTCTGGCGAAGGTGTCCTCGAAATAATGCGTCGTGCCGGCCTGAAGCCCGATGCCGTCGTGCATCATGCACTCTATGGCGTATGTCGAATGTGCCCCGGGGAATTTTTCACTCTCTGTTTTCGGCCCTTTTATAACCGGCATGGCGAGCCATTCCTCACACAGCTCGGCATATATGTCGAGCATATCGAGCGTCTCGCGCATGGCCTCGTCGGCCGTGGCGTGTATGGTGTGGCCCTCCTGCCATAAAAACTCGCGGTGACGCAGAAACGGGCGCGTGGACTTTTCCCATCGCACGACCGAACACCATTGGTTGTATTTTTTGGGCAGGTCGCGCCATGAATGGATGATATTGCGGTAATGCTCGCAAAACAGCGTCTCGGACGTCGGCCGTATGCACAGGCGCTCGGTGAGCTTCTCGTGGCCGCCGTGCGTGACCCACGCCACCTCTGGGGCGAAGCCGGCCACAAGATCCTTTTCGCGCTGTAAAAGCGATTCGGGGATCAGCAGCGGCATGTAAACGTTTTCGTGCCCCGTGCGCTTTAACATGCCGTCAAGCGCCTTTTGGATGTTCTCCCAGATAGCGTATGCGTATGGCCGCAGTATAACACAGCCCTTTACGCTCGAATAATCTATAAGAGCGGCCTTTTTCACCACGTCGGTGTACCATTGGCCGAAATCTGCGCCGCGCGCGGTTATATGCTCGACAAGCTTCGCGTTTCCCGTCATAACGTATGCCCTTTCTTTTTATTTATATTATAGCGCATCGGTCACATATTGTAAATAGCAGTTAATCGGGCACAGAATAAACCACGGACGCACAGTGTGCGTCCCTACAAGACGTGACGAATATCGCCGTGGCGGTGTGGTGGTGTGCCGCCGTAGGGACGCACAGTGTGCGTCCGCGTCCCTGTGCCGGGCCGGGATGATGCTGTGTGGCCTTAACCCAACCCTAATCGCCGCGTCACAGAATACGCAAGGCTTTCATAGACTGGGAAAAACGGTGCGGAGGGGCCATCCATGAGCGCATACGCGAAATTCTTTTTCAGGCCGGGCGTCAACGAGCGCATTGAAACACAAGTCGAGCTGGCGCCCGAAACGCGATCCGCCATACACGGCGTCATCCGCGGCGTGGACGGCCTGCCTGTGTCCGACGCGGTGGTGATGCTGTTTGAAACCGGTAAAACACCCGACGAATTACAGCACATAACGCAGATGATAAGCGACGAAAACGGGCGTTTTGTTTTCGGGCCGCTGACGGCGGGCACGCTGTATATGATAAAAATTTTCAAAAACGCCGTGAAGCTGCGCGAACTGGAGGTGCTTGCGCGGATACCCGGCGACTGTAATTAGTATTCCTGTAAACGACACGCTTCGACAATATTTTCACTTCACTTAAATTATTGCGAATACCGTCAAAACACAGTGTGAACAAGCGATATTTTCAAAATTTAGTTGCGCTATACAAGATGTGTGTGCCATTTGAAGTGTCAATAATCCGCGACTGATCCGATATGCCAAAAACAGTTATCAACATTATCCACAATGTTATCCACAAGCGCCGCGCGTTGCCGCGGAGAGTGTTTGCCGTGATTTCCACACATATGGTGTATGCCCGGAAATGAAGTTCGCGAACACTCGATAGGGTGCGGGGCGGTCAACATAATTCGTCGTCGGCAGGGCATGAGGCGCGCGCATTGTGTGACAGGCCGGCGGTGTGTCCCGCGAGAAACTCATAATAGCCCTGCGCGCCTATCATGGACGCGTTGTCGCCGCACAGCGGTATGGGCGGCGCGAACAGCTCATAGTCAACGCCGTCCGCGGCGGACGCCTCAGACAGCGCGGCGGCGGCGTATTTGCGCAGCCATGAGTTGGCGGCCACGCCGCCGGCCAACACGCATTTACTAAGGCCGGTAGTCCGCATGGCCGCCAGCAGGCGCGAGACAAGCTCCCTGCACACAGCCTGTGAAAAAGAGGCCGCCAAGCCTTGCAGATCCAGTTGTTCGCCGCGCTGCGCGGCGTTGCTTATCAAATTGACGACATGTGTTTTCAGGCCCGAAAACGACATGTCCAGCGGGTTTCCCGACAGCTTGGCGCTCGGCATATGGTAGCGCGACGGGTCGCCGTTTTGGGACAGGCGGTCAAAAACGGGGCCGCCGGGGTATCCGAGCCCGGCGGCGCGCGCCGCCTTGTCGAAACATTCGCCCGCCGCGTCGTCGCGCGTCGCCCCCAACGTGCGGTATTGCGTGTAGCCGCGCACCTCAAGCAGCGAGCTGTGCCCCCCGGACGCGACCAGCGCGGCAAACGGCGGCTCCAGCGCCGGGAATGTTATATAGCAGGCGGCGACATGCCCGCGTATATGATGCACGGGTATGAGCGGCACTCCCAAGCCGAAGGCCGCCGCTTTCGCGAAGCCCAGACCGACAAGCAGCGAGCCTATCAGGCCCGGCGCGGCGGTGCAAGCCACGGCGTCTATGCCGCCGGCGCTTATACCGGCTTCACGGACGGCCTTTTCGGCCAGCGCGTGTATACATTCCGCGTGGCGGCGCGAGGCCAGCTCGGGAACGACGCCGCCGTAAAGCGAATGGACATCGGTTTGCGACGCTATGCTGTCGGACAGCGCTTCCCTGCCGTCGCGCACCACGGCGACGGCCGTCTCGTCGCAGGACGATTCTACCGCGAGTATCAGCAATAAAAGCTACCCCCTAAGCTCCTTGGTCATCAGCAGCGCGTCCTCGGCGGGTCTGCTGTAATAGTTGGGACGCGTCCCCCATAGCTCGAAGCCGAGCTTGGCATACATGCCTATAGCCGCCTCGTTGCTCTTGCGCACCTCCAGCGTCAGAAAGACCAGCGACATTTCCAGCGACTGCTCTATAAGGCGTTCCATCAGCTTCTCGCCTATATGACGCCGCCTGTAGACGGGGTGTACGGCGACGTTTGTGACATAGCCCTCGTCAAGCACCACGTTCATACCCGCGTAGCCCGCCAGCACGCCGTCAAGCTCGGCGGCCCAATAATGCGCGTAGCCGTGCTGAAGCTCGGCCTCTATTTGGGCCAGCGTCCAAGGCATCGAAAAACAGGCCGACTCAAGGTCGGCCATAGCGCGCGCGTGGCCGGCGCGCATTTTGGTTATAAGCGGCTCAGCGCCCATTGCTTACCAGACCGGCGACCAGCGCGTTTATTCGCGCCGCGACGCGACGGTAATCCTCACCGCCGCCGCCGAACGGGTCTGTCACGTCCCCGTCCGGGTCAAGCGTTCTAAGCTTGAACGCGTATTGCGGATACATGCTCTTTAGCATGGCGAGATGCGCCCCGGTCATGCAATACACGGCTCCGGCGGCGCCCAGCAGCTCGGAGTTGACCAGCCTTGCCCTATGGCCGGAGATATCGGCGCCAAGCTCGGACGCGGCCTTTACTGCGTTTTCCGAAGCCGGTTCCGGCGCGAATACGGATACGCCTGCCGAAACGGCGTGCGCTTCTATGCCCGCGTCACGGGCGGCCTTTCGCAGCAAGCCCTCGGCCATCGGGCTGCGGCATGTGTTTCCGGTGCAGATGAACAGGATTTCCACTTTGAACCTCCATGTGTTCCGGTCGTCTCTACTTGGTATCGAACCAGTTGCGCCCGACGCCGGCATTTACCGCCAGCGGCGGTTCGAGCGGATATACGTTTTCCATCTCCTCGCTGACTATGGCGCGTACGCGCTCCGCCTCTTGCCGAGGACATTCGACTATAAGCTCGTCATGGACTTGCAGTATCAGCCGCGCCTCAAGGCCCTCCGCTTGCAGGCGTTTATCCAAGGCTATCATGGCAAGCTTGATGATATCGGCCGCCGTACCCTGTATCGGCGTGTTTAAGGCCGCGCGCTCACCAAACGCGCGTATGTTGTGATTAGAGGCGCTCAGCTCGGGCAGATAGCGGCGGCGTCCCAGCAGGGTGGTCACATAGCCGTCGGTCTTTGCGCGCGCAACCACGTCCGCCATGTATTGGCGCACACCGTGGAAAAGGCCGAGATAGCCGTCTATATAGCGCCGCGCCTCCGCGCGCGTCACGCCGATATCCTCCGCCAGCGAAAAGTCGGATATACCGAAAACAATGCCGAAATTCACAGCCTTGGCGCTGCGGCGCATGGCCGGCGTTACCTCGTCGGGCGGCACATGGAATACCTGCGACGCCGTTACGGTATGGATATCCGCGCCGCCGCGAAACGCTTCCCGCATGGTTTCGTCGCCGGCGATATGCGCCAGCACCCGCAGCTCGATCTGCGAGTAGTCGGCGTCGATCAGAACCCAATCGTCGCGGGAGGGTATGAACATGCGCCGCAGCTCGGCGCCGAGCGACCGCCTTATGGGTATGTTTTGCAGGTTTGGCTCCGACGACGACAGGCGGCCCGTGGAGGTCGCGGTCATCTGGAATGTCGTGCGCACGCGCCCGTCCGGGCCGCACAGCGACAGCAAGCCGTCCACATAGGTGGACTTGAGCTTGCACAGCTCGCGGTACTCCAGCACAGGCTCGATTATCTCATGGCGTCCGGCAAGGCGGCCTAAAACCTCGGCGTCCACCGAGAACCCGGTCTTGGTCTTTTTATATGTCGGAAGCTGCAGCTGCACAAACAGCACTTCTCCGAGCTGCTTTGGCGACTGGATGTTGAATTGGCGGCCCGCCAGAGAATATATGGCCTGTGACAATTCTTCGATCCTATGCGCGAGCCGGACTCCAAACGCGGCCAGGGCAGCGGTGTCAAGCTTAAAGCCATTACACTCCATGCGCGCAAGCGTGCGGCACAGCGGCAGCTCGATATCCGTCAGCAAGCGCATACCGCCGCCGCCCAGCCGTTCGGTGTACACAGCCGTCAGCGCGCCTATGGCCGCGGCCTGCCTCCCAAGCTTTTTAAGCGCGCCGGGCGGCATTATGCCGAGCATGGATTCCTGGGCGTCGCTTGATATCTCGGCGCCAAGGTCGCCGCTTGCTATCGACTCAATCGCGTATTGCCCGTGTGACGGGTCGAGCAGATAGGCCGCCAGCGCGACGTCCATGATTATGTTGTTTATGTGGATATGCCGGAGCGCCGCCTTTACATGGCATCCGGCTTTAGGGGTCTCAGAGCGCCAGAAGGGCTCCAGCGCTTCGGCGGCCGCACCGGAACATTCGACGGCATACGCCTTGCCGCCGCGGTAAAAGCCGGCGGCAGCCATGTCGGGTGACACGGCGAACGACACGGTATCCGCCGTATCGAGTACACGGCAAAGGCCGTTTAAGGCTTCCGGGGTGTCGATAATGCTTACCTCCGGGAAGGTGAACGCAGACGGCGCCGGCGCGGTGGGTTCGTCCGTCCGCGGGAGCTTTTGCAGAAGCTTGCGGAACGCGAGGCGTTCGTAAAATTTCCGCAGGCCGGACGTATCGGGCGGCTGTATCCTCAATTTAGAGAAATCCGCGTCAAGCGGCGCGTTTATGTCGATCCGGGCCAGCTCACGGCTCATCTACGCCGATTCCCTGCCCTCGGTCAGCTTGCGGAACAGGGCGGGTTTGAAA
>WRLW01000040.1 GCA_009777435.1 Oscillospiraceae bacterium
AGCGCCTCCGCGCGGCGTATGGGATCGCCGGAGCCGGGCGTTCCCCGGTAAAGGTCGCCGGCGGCCCCGGTCAGACCGGAATGGCCCGTCAGCTCGGTAACGTCCAGCGCGCAGGCGTCGGCGAACAGGCCGCCGTACAGCGCGCGCCCCTTGTGGCCGGGCATATGAAAACGCAGCGCGCCGCGCGCGGCGTACGCCTCCAACGCGGACAGCAGAGGAAGATTATTCGCCAATTATTTTTACCAGCACGCGCTTTGGGCGGCGGCCGTCGTATTCGCCGTAGAATATCTGCTCCCATGTTCCGAAGTCGAGCCGGCCGTCCGTGACGGCGGCCACAACCTCGCGGCCCATAAGCTGGCGCTTGAGGTGCGCGTCGGCGTTGTCCTCGACGCCGTTGTGCGCGTATTGGCTGTATGGCTTTTCGGGCGCGAGCCGTTCGAGCCAGGTCTCGAAGTCCCCGTGCAGGCCGCGCTCGTCGTCGTTTATGAATACCGAGGCCGTGATGTTCATGGCGTTGACCAACGCCAGCCCCTCGCGTATGCCCGATTCGTGCAGGCAGCGCTCCACGTCGCGCGTGATGTTGACATAAGCGCGGCGCGACGGCGTGCTGAAGGTCAGCTCCTTGCGGTATGATTTCATGGCGGCTCCACCTCCCGCGATTTTTTCGGGATAGCATTATTTTATCATATATTTCCCACACGGTCAAAAAAAATAAATTCACACGCCCCGCGAGGGCAAACAGGGCATTTGCCGATAATGATAAACAATAGCGTCTGTTTATGCAATCCACGGACGCGCAATGCGCGCCCCTACACAGGAAAACCGTCATATAGAGGCCGTAGGGGCGGCCATTGGCCGTCCGCGCCCTATAAAAAAAGTAAATATCTTGTCTCCCAAGAGCAAAAAATCAGTGGACAATCGCTCGCGCGTCGTGTATACTATTTATGGTTTTATGCCAATTTATTGAAAATTAAGGCGGTGATCTAATGTCAATAGAAGCCGTGAAGGAAATCGCGCGCGCCGAGGAGGGCGTTTTGGCCCGCAAGGCCGAGACAGCCGCGTCGTGCAAACGGCTGTTGGCCGACGCCGAATCGCGCGGCCGCGCGCTGCTTGAAAACGCGCTCGCCCGGGCGGCCGGGCAGGAGTCCGATATCCTCAAGGGCGCCGCCGAAGAGGCCGAGAAGGAGGCGTCCGCGGTCTTGGAACGCGCCGCCGCCGCCGCCGCCGCGGTCGAGGCCGAGGCGTCGGGCAGGCTGCCGTCGGCCGTCAGCTTTATTTCCGAAAGGATCGTGAGCGCATGATAGTGCCCATGAAAAAACTTGAGCTGATCGGCCTTAATCAGGACAGGGACAGGCTGCTGTCCGAGCTTATGCGCCTGTCGTGCGCGCAGATAGAGGAGCAGAACGGGCTGCTGTCCGACGCGGACGCCGCCGGCCTGCTGTCGCGCGCCGCCGCCGATACCGCCGATATCAGAACCGCCCTCAACACGCTCAAGCAGGCGCTCGACACGCTGATAAAGCACGCGCACCCCAAGCGCGGCATGTTTGAGCCTCGCCCGGTCATGTCCGAAAAGGAGCTGCTGGACGGCGGCGCTCTGCGTGAGGCCAGCGCCGTCAGCGACGCCATCATGGCGTCCCAGCGCGGAATAGCCGAGCTGAACACCGAGGAGGGCCGCCTGCAAAACCGCCGCGCCGCGCTCGGCCCATGGCGCGGACTGCTCGCGCCGCTGTCGGTCGGGCCGGCCGAAAACTGCTTCATTGGGTTAGGCGTCTGCCCCGCGATGTCTGATATGGAGGAGCTTAAAAAGCTGCTGTTCGTCAACGCGCCGCTGTCGGAGCTGTATGTGATATCGAGCGACCGCGAGCAGCATTACCTTATGTTCTTCTGCCATAACTCGCAGTGGCACGAGGCATACGCGCTGCTCAAAAGCTACAGCTTCTCGGCCATGCGCTTCAAGGACGTCGATACGACGGCCTCCGAGGCGTGTGACGAGTGTGACGCGCGCATCGAGGAGATAGGCCGCGAGCGCGCCGCGTTAGAGCGCGAGATATGCTCCCATGCCGGCGACCGCGACAAGCTTGAACACGCCATAGACGCGCTGGGCGTATGCCTGTCGCGCGCCGAGGCCGCCGAGCGCGCGCTGTCCACGCGCCTGTGCTTCCGCGTCGCCGCGTGGGTGGAGGCGCCGCGCGTATCCGACGTGGAGCGCGTGCTGGGGCGCTGCGCCTGCGCTTGGGAATTCTCCGAGCCGGACGCGGACGGCGAGCGGCCGCCCATAAAGCTCAAAAACAGCAAGCTGCTCGAACCTTTTAATATGGTAACGGACATGTACTCGCCGCCCGACTACTTCAACGTAGACCCCAACCCGCTGTTCTCGTTTTTCTTCGCCCTGTTCTTCGGCATCATGTACGCCGATTTGGGCTACGGGCTTGTATTAGTCGCGCTGGGCCTGTTCGTCACATTTAAGGTAAAGGCGCGCGGCATGATCGGCCAGATGTTCCGGCTGATGATTATCGTGGGCGCTTCGTCGGCCGTTATGGGCCTTGTGTTCGGCGGCTTCTTCTCAGACGCGCTGAACGTGGCCGGCAAGACCTTTTTCAACACGGACTCGTGGGGCATACGCCCGCTGTGGTTCGACCCGATGCAGGATCCGCTGAAGGTGCTTATAGCCTGTCTCGCCGTGGGCGGCGTCCAGGTGCTGTTCGGCATGGGGATTAAAGCGTATATACTCATACGCGACGGGAAGCCTTTGGACGCGCTGATGGACGTCGGCTCGTGGTGGCTGCTGTTCGCGGGCATCGCGGTGGCGGCGTTGGGCGGCGGCATGTGGGTGGCCATAGCCGGCGCGGCGGCGCTGGTGCTGACGCAGGGGCGCGGCGCCAAGAACATATTCGGCAAGATTGCCGGCGGGCTTGGCTCGCTGTATGACATAACCGCCTATTTGTCCGACGTGCTGTCCTACTGCCGCCTGATGGCGCTGTGCATGGCCGGCGCGGTCATAGGCAGCGTTTTCAACATGCTGGCCGGCATGGTGGCCGGCGGATTCATCATCGGGCCGCTGCTGTTCGCCGTGGTGTTCCTTGTGGGGCACTCGTTCAATATGGCCATCAATATAATAGGCACTTACGTGCACGCCGCGCGTTTGCAATACCTCGAATTCTTCGGCAAATTCTACGAGGGAGGCGGCAAGGCTTTCCGGCCTCTTGCCGTCAGCACAAAATACGTAGACATAGTTAAGGAGGAAAACTAACATGGCGGAATGGTTATCACAGGTATTCACGGGGAACACGCTCGCGTTTCTGGGGGTGGCGCTGGCCGTCGGGCTGGCGGGCATAGGCTCGGCCAAGGGCGTCGGCATAGTCGGCGAGGCCGGTTCGGGCCTTCACGCCGAGGATCCGAGCAAATTCGCGCAGATCATGATCCTGCAGGTCATCCCCGGCACACAGGGACTATACGGCTTCGTGGTCGGCCTGCTGGCGCTGGTGCGTCTGGGCGCGCTGACAGGCAGCCCGATCTCGCTGTCGTTTGAGCAGGGCGCGTGGTATCTGATGGCGTGCCTGCCCATAGCGCTTGTGGGCTGGCTGTCGGCCATAGCGCAGGGGCGCGTCGCCGCCGGCGGCATCGGCATCATCACCAAGCGGCCCGAGGAGATGTTCAAGGGCATCATGATGGCCGTCATGGTCGAATTCTACGCCATACTCGCGCTGCTGGTCTCCATGCTGATGCTGTTCAACCTGCCGTCGGCGTAAGCGGGTGGTCAGGGGTATGAACGGTATCGAACGCATAACGGCTCGCATAGCCGAGGACGCGAAAAAAGAAAACGACGCCGCGCTCGAACAGGCGCAGCGCGAGGCCGACGGGATAGTGGCCGGCTACAAAAAGCAGGCCGACGACCGCGTCGCCGCCATGCTGCCCAAGGCGCGCGCAAACGCGCGCGAGAACACAGAGCGCCGTCTCGCGACGGCGGCCATGGAGTCCCGCAAGCTTGACCTCGCCGCGCGCCAGCGCGTTATTGCCAAAGCCTTCGACGCCGCCGAGGACGCGCTTGTAAAGCTGCCCGCCGCCAAAAAGACCGAGTGGCTGGCCGGCCTCGCGGCAAAAGCGTCGCGCACAGGCTCGGAGCGGGTCGCTCTCAGCGCGGCGGATCACGCCGCCATCGGTAAAAAGGTGGTAACTGCCGCCAACAAGCTTTTGGGCGCCGGCGGGAAGCTCACGCTGGCCGAGGCGCCGCGCGGCATATCGGGCGGGCTGATCCTGTCGGACGGCGACATCGAGGTCAACTGCTCGGCCGGCGCGCTGATGGACGCCGCCCGCGACGGCATGAGCCGCGAAGTCGGCGATATCCTGTTTTCGTGAATGTTAGAAAGGACAGACATATATGCCCAAGCCGCTGAAGGACACTGATTTTCTGAACGCCACCATGCGCGTGCGCGCGATGGAGCGCGAACTGCTGAACGGTGAGCGCATGGGCCGTATGCTTGAGGCGCGTACGCACGAGGAGGCCGCCAAGGTGCTGTGCGAGTGCGGCTACGGTGAGATGACCGCCGTTACCGCCGCGGAGTGGGAGCGCGTTATAGCCGGGCTGCGCGGAGAGATCTACAAAACGGCCGCCGGTATGACCGACAGGCCCGAGTTGGTCGATGTGTTCCGCCTGCGTTACGACTACCACAATGTCAAGACGCTCATAAAGGCCGAGGCCGCCATAGAGTCCGCCGCGGACGCCGCCGCCGCCGCCGAGCGCCTGCTGACCGGCGCGGGACGGGTGCCGCCGCGCCTTTTGGTTGAGATAATGCGCGACCAGCGCTATAACGAGCTGCCGGGCGCGCTCAGGCGCGCCGCGCCGGACGCGCGCGAAACCCTTAGCCGCACGGGCGACCCGCAAATCTCCGATTTTATGCTTGACGCCGCGTGCGCGGCCGAGATGAGCGGGATGGCCGAGGCTTCGGGCAGCGGGTTTTTACAGGCTTATGTCAGGCTGTTTATCGACGCTTATAACCTGCGCGCCGTGACGCGCACGCTGAGGCTGGGGCGCGAGCCGGACTTCCTGCGCTCCGTGTTGGCCGGCGGCGGCAATATCGCGCCGTCGAGGATAGCCGCCGCGGTCACGTCGGGAAGCCCGATAGAGGACATATACGCCGCCACGCCGCTTCAGGAGGCGGCCGCGGCCGGCGTCGCCGCCGCGCGCGGCGAGGCGCCGCTGACGGCGTTTGAGCGGTTGGCCGACGACGCGCTGATAAAGCAGCTTGCGGGCGCAAAACGCGTCGCGTTCGGCGAACAGCCCATAGTGGCTTATATAGCCGCGCGCGAAACGGAATTCACCGCCGTACGCATAATACTCGCGGGGCGGCTGGCGGGACTGCCGGCCGACGCGCTGCGTGAAAGGTTGAGGGAGAGTTATGCCTTATAGCATTGCGGTCGTCGGCGACCGCGACAGCGTTATGGGTTTCCGCGCGCTGGGGTTGGACGTGCGCCCCGCCGAGACGGCCGCCGAGGGCGCGGAGGCGGTGCGCGCGCTGGCGGACGGCGGCTGCGCGATCATCTATATAACGGAGCGGTTAGCCTCCGAGCTGGCCGGCGATATTGATAAATACAAAGACCGCGTGATGCCCGCCGTGATTGTCATACCCGGCAAGGAAGGCTCAGGCGGGCTGGGGCTGGCAGCGTTAAAGAGCGCGGTAGAGCGCGCGGTCGGCGCCGATATAATGAACACATAAGTCGGAAGGAATGTGATAGGTTTGGGAAGGATTGTCAAGGTCTCCGGGCCGCTGGTCATTGCCGAGGGGCTGGCCGACGCCAATATGTTCGATGTGGTGCGCGTTGGCGAGCAGCGCCTTATCGGCGAGATCATCGAGATGCGCGGCGACAGGGCTTCCGTTCAGGTGTATGAGGAAACGTCCGGGCTTGGGCCGGGCGCGGCCGTCGAGTCAACGGGCGCGCCGCTGTCGGTCATGCTCGGCCCCGGCCTGATAGAGACCATCTACGACGGCATCCAGCGCCCGCTCGAGGCCATAAAGGCCGTGTGCGGCGAAACCATCGGGCGCGGCGTCGAGGTCGCGCCGATCGACCTTGAGAAGAAATGGGAATTCAAGGCCACCGCGGCCGGCGGCGACGCCGTAAAGGCCGGCGACATCTTGGGCACCGTGCGGGAGACCGTTTCGTTCCTGCACAAGATAATGGTGCCGCACGGCGTCGAGGGCAAGATAAAGAGCATACACAGCGGCAGCTATAACGTGACCGAGCCTGTGGCCGTCATAGAGACGGCCGGCGGCGACGTCGGCGTTACCATGCACCAGAAATGGCCGGTGCGCGTCGGGCGCCCGTATTTGCGCAAGATCCCGCCCAACGTGCCCATGCTGACCGGGCAGCGCAACATCGACACCATGTTCCCCATCGCGAAGGGCGGCACGGCGGCCATACCCGGCCCGTTCGGTTCGGGCAAGACCGTAACCCAGCACCAGTTGGCCAAGTGGTCTGACGTCGATATAGTGGTCTACATCGGCTGCGGCGAGCGCGGCAACGAGATGACCGACGTTCTGCGCGAGTTCCCGGAGCTGAAAGACCCGCGCTCGGGCGAGCCGCTGATGAAGCGCACGGTGCTTATCGCCAACACCTCCGATATGCCGGTCGCCGCGCGCGAGGCGTCGATATACACGGGCATAACCATAGCCGAGTATTTCCGCGACATGGGCTGCGACGTCGCCGTCATAGCCGACTCCACCTCGCGCTGGGCCGAGGCTCTGCGCGAGATGTCGGGCCGCCTTGAGGAGATGCCGGGCGAGGAGGGCTACCCCGCGTATCTGGCGTCGCGCATGGCGCAGTTCTACGAGCGCGCCGGCCGCGTCTACACGCTCTGCTCCGACGGGGAGCGCATTGGCTCGCTGACGGCCGTCGGCGCGGTGTCGCCGCCGGGCGGCGACCTGTCCGAGCCGGTCTCACAGGCCACCATGCGCATAGTAAAGGTGTTCTGGGCGCTCGATTCGTCGTTAGCCTACCGCCGGCACTTCCCCGCCATAAACTGGCTGAACTCATATTCGCTGTATTTAGACAGGCTGTCCGGCTGGCTCAATGAAAACGTGGACAAGCGCTATAGCGCCAACCGCTCCGAGGCCATGAACCTCTTGCAGACCGAGGCCGAGTTAGACGAGATAGTGCGCCTTGTGGGCATGGACTCGCTCTCGCCGGGCGACCGCCTTATCATGGAGACGGCGCGCATGATACGCGAGGACTTCCTCCAGCAGGATTCGTTTGGCGATGTGGACGCTTATTCGTCGAGCGACCGCCAGTTCAAGCTTATGGCGATGATCCTGTTATACCACGAGTTAGCCGGCGCCGCGCTGCAAAAGGGGCGCGCGCTCAACGACGTGCTGAACGTGGGAGCCAGAGAGCGCATAGCGCGCGCCAAGAGCGTGCCCGCGGACAAATACCAAGCCGAGTACGCCGACATCGAGCGCGAGATGCGCGCGCAGTTTGCTGAAATCGAGGAGGCCACATGATTAAAGAATATAAGACCATTCAAGAGGTCGCCGGGCCTCTGATGTTAGTGAGACGCGTAGAGGGCGTCACATTCAACGAGATCGGCGAGATACAGCTCCAAAACGGCTCTGTGCGCCGGTGCAGGGTCTTGGAGATCAACGGCTCGGACGCGCTGGTGCAGCTATTCGAGTCGTCGGCGGGCATCAACCTCGCCGAGTCCAAGGTGAGGTTCCTCGGCCGCAGCCTTGAGCTGCCGGTGTCGGGCGACATGCTCGGCCGCGTGTTCGACGGGCTCGGGCACCCCGCCGACGGCGGCCCCGACATACTGGCCGAGAAGAAAATGGACATCAACGGCCTGCCCATGAACCCCGCCGCGCGCGACTACCCCAACGAATTCATACAAACGGGCGTGTCCAGCGTAGACGGGCTGAACACGCTGGTGCGCGGCCAGAAGCTGCCCATATTCTCAGGCTCGGGCCTGCCGCACGCCGACCTTGCCGCGCAGATAGCGCGCCAGTCGCGCGTGCTGGGCGGCGAGTCGAACTTCGCGGTGGTTTTCGCCGCCATCGGGATAACCTTCGAGGAGGCCGAATTCTTCACCTCCGACTTCAGGCGCACGGGCGCCATCGACCGCACGGTTATGTTCATCAACCTCGCGTCCGACCCGGCCATAGAGCGCATAGCCACGCCGCGCATGGCGCTGACGGCCGCCGAGTATCTGGCCTTTGAGAAGGATATGCACGTCTTGGTCATACTCACCGATATCACCAACTACGCCGAGGCGCTGCGCGAGGTTTCGGCCGCGCGCAAGGAGGTGCCCGGCCGCCGGGGCTATCCGGGCTACCTCTACACCGACCTCGCGACCATGTATGAGCGCGCGGGCCGTCGTATAGGCAAGGAAGGCTCCATAACCATGATACCCATACTGTCCATGCCGGAGGACGACAAGACGCACCCCATACCCGACCTGACGGGCTATATCACCGAGGGGCAGATCATACTGTCGCGCGAGCTGTACCGCAAGAATTTACAGCCGCCGGTGGACGTGCTGCCCTCGCTGTCGCGCCTTAAAGACAAGGGCATAGGCAAGGGCAAGACCCGCGAGGATCACGCCAACACCATGAACCAGCTGTTCGCGGCATACGCGCGCGGCAAGGAGGCCAAGGAGCTGATGACCATCCTTGGCGAGGCGGCGCTGACCGAAGTGGATAAGCTCTACGCCAAGTTCGCCGACGCCTTCGAGCGGCGCTATGTCAATCAGGGCTACAACGAAAACCGCACAATTGAGGATACCCTAAACCTCGGCTGGGAGCTGCTGACCATCCTGCCCAAGGGCGAGCTAAAGCGCATAAAGCCCGAATTCATCGAGAAATACTGGCCGAAGGGGTAATAAGTATGCCGGACTACAAAACGATGTACTACCACTTGGCCGGACGCATAGCGGGCGCCGTTGAAGTGCTGGAGACCACGACGGCCGCGCTTCATGGATTGAGGGAAAATCTCATAAAGGCGCAGTTAGCCACGGAGGAGATGTTTATAAACTCCGGCGGCGGCGGCGACGAGGAGGGTGAGCGCTCCGATGGCTAAATTAAACGTCAATCCCACGCGCATGGAGCTTACGCGGCTCAAGACGCGGCTGCGCACCGCGCGGCGCGGCCATAAGCTGCTGCGCGACAAGCGCGACGAGCTGATGAAGCAGTTCCTTGAGATGATGCGCCGCAACCGTGACCTCAGGCGCGCCGTCGAGGAGGCGCTTGAGCGCGTGCATAAGAGCTTCACGGTGGCGTCGGCGCTGATGTCGCCCGAGCTGATGGAGCAGTCGCTGATGTATCCAAAGCAGAGCGTGTCGCTTGAGCTGGGCTACAAAAACATAATGAGCGTCAATGTGCCGCGGTATACCTTCACCACCAAAAACGACAACAAGGGCGACATATACCCATATGGCTTTATGCAGACCTCCGGCGAGCTTGACGACGCGCTGACCGCGCTGGCCGGGGTGTTCACGGACATGCTAAAGTTAGCCGAGCTGGAGAAATCCGTGCAGCTGATGGCGCAGGAGATCGAAAAGACGCGCCGCCGCGTCAACGCGCTGGAATACGTCACCATACCGCGCCTTGAGGAGACCATACGCTATATAACCATGCGCTTGGACGAAAACGAGCGCGGTAATCTGACGCGCCTGATGAAGGTCAAGGATCTGATGCTCGAGGCCGCGCGCGCGGACTCGTAAACGAATTAAACGAAACAAAGGGCGGGCGGTATGCCCGCCCTTTGCGCGGGAACAACCGCGCGGGGGCGTTGTGGAAAAATAAACCACGGACGGCCAATGGCCGCCCCTACGGAGAAACGCCGTGCCGGTGTGGTGTTGTAGGGGCGACCGCCCCCGGTCG
>WRLW01000041.1 GCA_009777435.1 Oscillospiraceae bacterium
AAAACGCTCGCGCGGGCCATGATCCAATACGCCGCCAAGCTGACCGCCGACAGCGGCCTGCGCGACGTGCTGCGCGACGTCGTGGAGACGCCGTTAGACGCCGAGCGTATGCCTGACGGCGGCGGCGGCGCTCTCGGCCCGTTTGAGCTGCATGACTTTTTCCTGTATTATACCATGCGCTGGGGCTTCCCGCCCGACAAGCTGCTCAGGATGGCCGCCCACGCGTTCGGCGGCAAGTATCCCGCCGCCGAGTTAGAGTCCGTGCTGAGCGTGTTCCTCTCGCGCTTCGGACATTCGCCCGGCCCCATGTGCGGCACGGCGCGCGTGGATTCCGTGTGGGCGTCGGGAAGCCGGCTGATGGCCGGATGCCTCCCGCCCGAGGACGGAGCATAAAGCAAAAACCGGCGCCCCCCGTGAACCAAACGGGGGGCGCCGGCTTTTCGCGGTCAGAACAGCGGCGAGAACAGCGACAGCGTGGCCTGCCACAGCTTTTTGTGCATCGGGCGCGCGTCCCATGCCGCGGGGTCGATCTCGCGGCACCGCGCGAACAGCGCGTCAAAGTCGCGCGCTATGTCGTCCACAGCCTGCCCGCCGGCTATCCAGACCGCGTTTTCATAGTGCTGGTAAAAGCTGCGCGAATCCATGTTAATGGAGCCGACCACGGCGCTGGAGCGGTCGCACAGCGCCATCTTGGCGTGCATAAAGCCCGGCGCGTACTCAAAAACGCGCACGCCCGAATCCAGCAGGCGGCGGTAATGGCCGCGCGTCGCCGCGTAGACCGTCACATGGTCGGGTATGCCCGGCGTTATTATGCGCACGTCCACGCCGCCCTCGGCGGCGCAGCAAAGCGCCTCGCGCAGCGCGCAGTCGGGCATCATATAGGGCGTGGTGTACCACACGCTCTCGCGCGCCGCGGCGCACATGGTCTGATAAAGCGTGTGCGCGGGGTTGCGCGGGTTGTTGGCCGGCCCGTCGGCAAAGGGCGCGATATACATGCCACCCGGCCCCGGCTCCTCCGGCTCGGGGCAGAACGCGTTGTAGTCCTCCGTGACCATCATGTTCTCCATGTCCCATATCTGCAAAAAGATGGCCGTCTGCGAGCGCACGGCGCCGCCCGTGAAGCGCAGGCCGCCGTCCTTCCAGTGCCCGACGCGCGAGCTTATGTTGGCGTACTCGTCGGCCAGATTGATGCCGCCGGCATAGGCCACGCGGCCGTCGATAATGCACATCTTCCGGTGGTTTCTGTAGTTCAGGTACAGCTGGCGTACATAGCGGTGTATCGGGTTGAAGGCCGTGACCTCGATGCCGTCGGCGCGCAGCTTGCCGGCGAAGTCCCTCTTGAGCGTCATGACGCAGCCCATGTCGTCGTACATGAAGCGCACCAGCACGCCCTCGGCGGCCTTTCGCCTGAGTATGCCGCGCAAGCGCTCCCACACCTCCCCGTCGGCGACTATATAGAAGCACATGAATATATGGTCTCGCGCGGCCTCGAGGTCGCGGTAAAGATCCTCGAACAGCAGCTCGCCGAGCGGGTAGTATTTCGCCGCTCCGGCGTCCGCGCGATAGGCCGGGAAGTCCTCGCGGCGCAGGACGGCGGCCTGACGCGCCTGTTCGGGCCGCTCCTCTCTCAGAGCGTCCCCGGCGTCCGGCTCGTTTTGCAGAAAATCGCGGCACCGCCGAAACGAGCGCTCAAGAAACCCCTTCTCAAGCTTGGTGAAATTGACCCTGCCCCAAGACAGATAGAGTACCAGACCGGCAAAGGGCACTGCGAGCAGCAGTATAGACCAGGCCAAGGTATGGTCTGGCGTGCGCATGGTCACGGTTTTGCCGCATATGACAAAAAGCGCGGCGGCCAGCAGCACAAGGCTGACATAAGGCGCGATGCGCGCGAGCAGCATGACGGCCGCCATGCCGAGCGTGATGTTTCCGAGCGCCAGCAGGGACACTATCACGAACCGGAAGGAACCGTTGTTGCCCAAGAAGCCCTCGCGTTTAAGCGCCCTTTTGTTTTTCCCGCCGCTCATCGGTATGTTCTCCAGCACAAAGCATTTTTGGCGTCCGCCCGATATCTCCATTTTGACAGCAAAACGGCGGCGTGTCAATAGCTTGGACGGCGGCGCGAATTTTAATCGCCCGCGGCGGCTAATTCGCGGCCCACCCGCTCGATATCGCCCGCGCCCATGGTCAGTATCAGGTCGCCCGGCATGGCGTCGCGCGCCAGCGCGTCCCTCAGCTCGTCAAGCCCCGCGAAGAACTCCGCGCGCGGCACCGCGCCGGCCAGCTTGGCCGCCGACAGGCCGGTGGGCCGCTCGCGCGCCGCGTATATCTCCGCGACATACAGCTTGTCGGCGGCGGCCAGCGCCGCCGCGAAGTCGTCGAACAGCGCCGCCGTGCGCGTGTAGGTATGCGGCTGGAAGGCGCACAGCACGCGCTTGTAACCCATGCCGCGCGCCGTCTCTATCGTGACGGCCACCTCCGTGGGATGGTGCGCGTAGTCGTCCACCACCTCCGCGCCGTTGTAGTGGCCCAAGCGCTCAAAGCGGCGGCGCGCGCCCGTGAAGCTCTCAAGGCCCCTCGAAACGGCGGCGCCGGGTATGCCGAGCGCGTAGGCGGCAGCAGCAGCAGCAGCAGCGTTCATGGCGTTGTGCGCGCCGGGCGCCTTCAGCGCGGCGGCGGCGTAAAGCCTTCCTCCGGCGTAGATTTCTATGGGCGCGCCCATATCCGGCGCGGCGACCAAGCGCACGTCGCAGTCCGGGCGCGTGCCGAAGCGTATCACGCGGCGGTCTTTGACGTTTGGCGGGATGCGCCTGAGACATTCCGCGACGTTCCGGTCGCCGCCGTTGGCCACCACCGCGCCGCCGCCGGGCGTGAGCGCGGCGAACCGGGCAAACGAGTCTAAAATGTGATCCAAGTCCCTGAAATAATCAAGGTGGTCGAGCTCAATATTTAATATGACGGCCACGGTCGGCATAAACGACAAAAACGAGTCGCGGTACTCGCAAGCCTCGAACACCATCAGGTTCCCGCCGCCGATGCGGTGCCCGGCGTCTATGGGCGGCAGCTCGCCGCCCAGCATGACCGAGGGGTCAAGCCCGGCTTCCAAGGCTATATGCGCCGCCATGCCGGTGGTGGTGGTCTTTCCGTGCGTACCGGCGACGCACAGCACCCGCTCATAGCGGCGCATCAGGCGTCCCCAAGCCTGCGCGCGGCTGATTACGGGTATGCCGGCCTCGCGCGCGGCCATTATCTCGGGGTTGAGGTCGTCTATGGCCGCCGAGCGTATAACCGCGCCGGGCGCGGCCTCGGCGATCAGCGCGGCGCCGTGCCCGACGGTCACGCTTATGCCGCCCGCCCGCAGGCGCTCGACGCCCCGGCCGCCGCTTATGTCGGAGCCGGTCACGGTATGGCCGCCGGCGGCCAGCGCCTCGGCCAGCGCGCACATCGAGACCCCGCCTATGCCGACCAGATGGAGCCGTTTCGCGTCGTCGATAACGGACGCGTCCGCGCCGTTCGCGGCGCGGGGTAAACATTCGGACATATAAGCAGTCCTTCCGGCGCGATCTGTGCCCCCCGGCTCCGCGCCTGTAATTTTTTTCCTGTAAAAAACATTCTTCCACTTGCTATTATATTTCAAACGGGGTAAAATAGGAATAGTTAATTTACAGAGGAGGCCCCGCCGTGAACATCACCGATATAAGAGTACATCCCGTGGACGACAAGGGGCGGATGCGAGCTATCGTGTCGGTTACGTTCGACAACGAGTTCGTCGTCCATGACATGAAGATCATCGACGGCCCGGAGCGCCTGTTTCTGGCCATGCCCTCGCGCAGGACGCCCGACGGCGACTACCGCGACATAGCGCACCCCATAAACGCGCATACCCGCGAAGCCCTTGAGCGCGTCGTAATCGAGAAATACACTCAAATTGTTGAGGAAGAGGCGGCGGCCGGCGGCTCGGCGGCCGCCCCGCAAATTTAATATGCCCGCCCATACGCGGCGCGCCGGGGTATTCGCGCGCGCCGCGCGCCGCGCGCGTTTTTTGGTGTGCGCCGCCGCCCTGCTGGCCGCCGCGCTGACGCCGGGGGTTCTGCTGCCCGGAGCGCGCGCCGACACGTTTTTCTACGGGGCGGTCAACAACACGCTGTTCGAGTGCTCCGAGCGCTATATGCCTGTGTACCTGACGGCCATGATAGTGCCCTCGGGACTGCTGGCCGAGGGCGGCCTCGGCCTGCGCGGCTCGTATGACCCGGAGGCGCGCGTCTACACGCTTTCGGGCGCGCTGTATTCGGTCACTTTCGACATAGGGCGCAACGCCACCTACGACAGCACAAGGCAGTACGACGAGCGCGCCTTTGAAAGCTCCGGCCTGATCTATCTGCCGCTCGACTTCATCTGCAGGCAGTTTTATCTGACATATGGCTTTATTGAAACCGATTACGGCATCGTGGTTCGTATCAGGCCGCTCAATATGGCGGCGTCCGACAGCGACTTTATATCCGGGGTCTCGGCGCAGCTCGCGGCGCAGCAGGCGCGCTACAGGGAGATAAACGGCCTGCCGCCCCTCGGCGGCTCGAACACCCCGAGGCCGTCCGGCCCGACGCCCACGCCCGTCCCGGCGCCCGCGCCGCCGCCGATGGTGGCGCTGACCCTCGACGCCGGGGACGGCGACGCGGAATTTCTCGAGGAAGCTCTCGGCGTTATTGACGCTTACGGCGTGCCGGCCGCCGTTTTTATGACGCGCGCGGTCTATGAAAACGGGCACGCGCTCGCCCGGCGCGCGCTTGAGCGGCACACGCTCGGCATACTGTACGACGGCACGCCCGAGGAGGGCCGGTCGTTCGCCGCCGCCGCGCTGGCCGACCTGACTGCCGCCAACGCCGCTCTGCGCGCGGCCACGCTGTCGCAGACGCGCTTCGCGCGCCTCGCGGACACGCTCGCGCCCGACGCCGGGCGGCTGACCGACGCGGGCTACAGGCTGTGGGGCGCGAGTGTGTACACACCCGCCGTCACAAGGAGCCGCGACATAGACCGCGCGGCCTCGGAGCTTATGAAGCTGATGGACGACGGCGGCGAGCATATCCTGAGCGCGGCGTGCGGCGAATTCACAGCCGGGCTGTTGGACGCGCTGCTGGCCCTGCTGACCGAGCGGGGCGCGGTATTTCTTAAAATCGGCTATTAACATTACGCGGACGCGCGATGCGCGCCCCTACACCAACACCGCATCGGCACGGCGATATTCGTCACGCCATGTAGGGACGCACAGTGTGCGTCCGCGTTTCCCCGCCGTCCCCCACCGCCGTTTCCCCTGCGCCCCCCGCATACAAAAACCCTCCCATATTAACATTATGTTTACTTGATTTTTCGGCTCGGGGGGAGTAATATATTAGTAATAAGATGGTATCCGCCAGCGTGAGAGGAGAAATACATATGAAGTCAACCAATGCTTCCAAGCGCGTGTTCGCGCTGCTGACCGCGTTCGCGCTAACGGCCGCGTTCGCGTTCAATCCCGCCGTCCTGCCGTCGGCACAGGCGGAGGATGAAGATGTTGTACCGCTTAACGTGACCGGCTTTTCGGTGGGCATTGTGAGCGAAACCGTTCCTGCGGCCGGCGGCTCGGTTTCAATCCCATTCACCGTCACGGCTGAGGCTTCGCCCTCCAGTATGGTTACGGTGACTGTTTCAAGCGGAGGCACCGCGATGGCCCCCGTTATTGTAACCGTCGATAGCGACACCCCCACTATTTATAACAATTCCATCACTGTAACCATTCCGGCGAATACCGGTATCGCAAAAACAGTACCTGTCACTCTTACGGTCTCTCCCGGCGGACTTATGGATACCGCCGTGGTCAGTCAAGCGGCTTCGCCGCCGCTGCTGGCCATAACGGGCATAACCGGGCCGGCGCAGCCGCCCGCGGCCCTCAACCACACATCGCAAAACGTCTCCCTCAGCTTCACAGTAACCACCAACGTCGCGGGCACGGTTAACCTTAACTGTACCTCGAGCCAGCCTTCTTGGGCGACCGTAACGGCGACACCCTCGGCAGTCACAGCCGGCGCGTCGCCGTCCGGCACCGCCGCCGTCACGGTCACGCTTGCCGCGAACACCACCGGCGCGGCGCGAAACGCGGTCATAACGCTGTCGGGCGGAGGCTCGTCCGCGACCGTGACCGTGACCCAAAACGGCGACGGCCTGCCGGCGCCCATACTCTCCTCCAACACGGTATCGCCCGGCGGCACGCTCAACGTGACCAACAGGCCGTCCGACGCGAGGGTCGAGGTGTGGTCGAGAGCCGACCATATTGGCTATAAGCTGGCCGACTCCAGCACGTCGGCGGTCGCCATACCCAACGCGACCAACATCAACGGCGAATGGTATATCTTTTTTGAGAGGTTGGGCGTATACAGCCCGCACACGGTGTTCACCGTAGGCAACATACCCGCGCGCCCGGTCGTGACCTTCGGGCAGAGCCTGCCCGCGGGCGGCCAGTTGGCCATATCGTCCTACACGCCCGCCAGCAACCTCACGTTCTATGTGGGCGTCAACAATAACACCACCAGCCTTACAAATCTTATAGCCGCCACTCACACAAACGGCACGACCGTAACCCTGCCCGCGTCGCTCACCAAAACCGGCGAGCACTGGCTGTATGTCTACAACACCACCAGCCAGCAGCTCAGCGAGGCCAGCCTGAACTCGTTTAACGTGACCAACGCCGGAAAGCCCGTCAGGCCGGTTATCGAGATCGGGCAGAGCGTGCGTCAGGGCGGCGCGCTGCGCATAACGTCCTATAACCTGCCCTCGGGCAGCCAGTTCGCCGTCAGGGCGACCAACTCCACAGCCTATCATGTCAGCACGACCACCGGCTCATCGGTCACAACCGTTACCCTGCCGGCCACGCTGGCCGAGGGCACATATCAGCTTTTCGTGCGGCTGGCGGCCGACACGTCGGTCATGAGCGACGCGAGCGCGAACACGTTCATCGTCGATAACACGCAGCCGGCCTTGGTCTCCACAACGCCCTCCCATAACTCGTCTAACATATCGCCGCTGACCACCTTCTCGATCACCTTCAGCGAGCGCATGGATACCACCAAGGGCACGACCGTCGTCCGCAACAACGCGTCCGGCGGCAGAAGCCCCGCCATAACCAACACCACATGGTCGTCCGACGGGCGGACGGTAACATATACGCTCAGCGATATGCTGGCCAACACGTCATACACGGCCACCATATACAACGCCGACGCCTCCGGCGTCTCGGCTTACCGTGACCAAGCCGGCAACCTGCTGCGCAGCGCGGCCGCCGTCTCGTTCCAGACCGGCGACGCCTCGACGGTGGCCGGCGCCACGTCCACCGTGCCCATATCGGCCAACGTCGGCACAGCCGGCGGCGTGACCACGGCGGCCATCGACAGCGACACGCTTGCAAACGCCGCCACAAAGGCCGCCGACGACGAGAGGTGGGGCTACAATGCCGTTATCGAGCTGAGCTTCGACATGCCCGCCTCGGCCGCCGAGGCGCGTGTTACCTTCCCCTCAGCCGCGCTGTCGAACCTGCTCGGCAAGACCAAGGCCAGCCTTAAAATCGGGGCCGGCGGCCTTGCCGCCGTGACGCTCGACACCGAGGCTCTGTCCGCCATAAACCAGAGCGGCGGCGGCGCCGTGACCATAGGCATACTGAAGCACAGCGTGGGCACCCTTAACGCGGCGCAGTACGCGGCCATCGGCAGCGACCCGGCCTATGAGCTGACGGCTACGGTCGGCACATACCCCGTAACGTCGTTCGGCGGCGGTCAGGCGTTGGTCAGCGTTCCGTATCCGCTCAGCGCGGCCGGCGCGGCCAATCAGGTGGCGGGCTATAAGGTCTCCCCCGCCGGCGTGCGCACGCTCGCCATGGGCCGCCTTAACCACAACACCGGCACCTTTGACTTCAGGCTCAACGGGTTCTCCACATACACCGTTAAATACAGCCCGAAGGGCTATACCGACGTGCTGCGCTCCGACTGGTTCTTCGACGCCGTGGAGTACACCTCCGCGCGCGGGCTGCTCGACGTGTTCACCACAGGCTCGGCGCTTGAGCCGGGGCGCCAGATAACGCGCGCCGAATTCACGGTCGTGTTCATGCAGGCCTATGGCATCGCGCCCGACCCCAACGCCGCGGCCGTGCCGTTTGCCGACGTGCCGGCCTCGTCGCCCTATTACGATTACCTGCGCACAGGCAAGGCGATGGGCATCATACAGGGCAAGGGCGATAACCTGTTCGACCCCAACGGCCCCGTGCCGCGCGAGCAGTTCTTCCAGCTCACCTTCAACATACTGACCGCCATGAAGCGTATGCCGCCGCGCACCTCGGCCAACACCGTCTATAACTATTTAGACTTCGCCAAGATCGGCGCTTACTATGTGCCGGCCATAGACGAGCTGACGCGCGCGGGCGCCATACAGGGCGAAAACGGCAACATCGTGCCCGACAGGCTCGTAATGCGCAGGGAGATGGCGCAGCTGATATATAACTTTATAACCTGAGCCGGGCTTAGGGCGGCGGCGCGGGAAACCGCGCCGCCGCCTTGCGCGTTTCAAAAAATTTTCCGCCCGCCGCCTGTATTAAAAGTTATTTGCATTACCATACTATAAGTGGTATAATGTGTCTGGTCTGTGTTTGATTGCCAGTCCCCAATCTTTGAGAGGTGTTTGGATGATACAATACGAGGTTCGCGGCGGCGTCCCTCTGAGCGGCGAGGTGGCCATCAGCGGCGCCAAGAACGCGGCGGTCGCCATAATACCGGCGGCCCTGATAGTCAACGGCGTCTGCCGCATTGAGAATATTCCGAAAATCAGCGACGTAACGCTGATGCTTGAGATAATGACCGAGCTTGGCGCGCGCGTCAGCCTGATAGACGACGCGGTTATCGAAATCGACAGCCGCATGGTATTCAGCCGCCCCGCGCCCTATGAGCTTGTGCGCAGGATACGCGCGTCGTATTACCTTATCGGCGCTCTGCTTTCGCGCTTCGGGCACGCCGAGGTGGCCCTGCCCGGCGGCTGTGATTTCGGCGTGCGGCCCATAGACCAGCACGTCAAGGGCTTCGAGGCGCTGGGCGCCGAGGTGAAGGTGGTCAACGGGTTTGTCACGGCCTCCGCCCCCGCCCCCGAACAGGGCGGCCTTTGCAACGGCCTGCGGGGCGCGAGCGTATACCTCGATATATCCAGCGTGGGCGCGACCATGAACATCATGCTGGCCTCGGTGCTGGCGGACGGCATAACAATTATAGAAAACGCGGCGCGCGAGCCGCATATAGTCGATCTGGCCAACTTCTTAATCCGCATGGGCGCGGATATAAAGGGCGCGGGCACCGACATGATAAAAATACGCGGCAAGAGGTCGCTGCGCGGCGGCGCCTATTCCATAATCCCCGACCAGATAGAGGCCGGCACCTATATCGCGGCGGTGGCCGCCGCCGGCGGCGACGTGACCGTGCAAAACGTCATACCGCGCCATCTGGAGTGCCTGACCGCCAAGTTCGGGGAGATGGGCGTCAGATTCGAGGAATACGACGAGGCCGTCAGGGTCATACGCGACGCGCCTCTTAAACGAACCAACCTCAAAACCCTGCCCTATCCGGGCTTCCCGACCGACATGCAGCCGCAGGCGACCGCCGTGCTGACCTTAGCCAAGGGCACAAGCCTTATAACCGAGGGCGTCTGGGACAACCGCTACCGCTACGCGGCGGAGCTTAGGCGTCTGGGCGCGCGCATAACCGTCAACGGCAGGCTGGCCGTGGTCGAGG
>WRLW01000042.1 GCA_009777435.1 Oscillospiraceae bacterium
TGAAGATGTACGACGTGGCGAGCGAGGAAGAATATTTCAAGCTGCATAATGAACTGCTGCCGGAATACCAGCCTTGCGGCAGGCTGTCCGAGGATATGATCCGCGAGCTGCTGGATAAAGCCTTCTCAACCGGCTATGATCGCTTTGAATGGATGTCAAGGAAGCTGGACGGCAAGCATTTCCCATGCGAAATCACGCTGATCCGCGTCAAGTACAGGGGCGAGGATCATATCGCGGCGTATAAGCGCGATTTGAGCGAACAGAAAAAAATGCTGGCCCTGATCGCGGAAGAGCATAGCCAAACGGAAGCGATGTCCCACTGGTATAAGTCTATCCTCGACGCGACGCCCTTCCCGATCTCAGTCACCGACGCGGACATGAACTGGACGTTTGTCAACAAAGCGGTCGAGGATTTTTTGAACACAAAGCGCGAGGATATGATGGGCAAGCCTTGCAGCAACTGGAATCTGCACATATGCAACACCGAGGACTGCAGCATAGCCTGCGCCAAGCGCGGCATAAAATACACGTTTTTTGACCATCAGGGCAATCACTATAAGGTTGACGTTGAGGTGCTGAAGGACATAGAGGGCGAAGTCGCGGGCTTTATAAAGGTCGTTCAGGACGTCACCCTTGTGGAAACCATGGCAAGACGCGAGGCCGAGGCCGCCAACGAGGCAAAGTCAATATTCCTTGCGACCATGAGCCATGAGATACGGACGCCGCTCAACGCGATAATGGGCATGACCGCGGTTGGCAAAAAATCCGCCGGCGCGGAGCGTAAAAACTACGCGCTCGACAGAATCGAGGACGCTTCGACGCATCTGCTCGGGGTCGTAAACGATATCCTCGACATGTCGAAAATCGAAGCTAATAAGCTGGAGCTGTCGTCCGTCGAGTTCGACTTTGAAAAGATGCTGCAAAAGATAGTCGGGGTTATAAACTTCACGGCGGACAAGAAAAAGCAGAAGCTTTTCGTAGATCTGGACGGCAGCGTGCCCCGTTTTGTAATCGGCGACGACCAGCGTTTGGCTCAGGTCATCACCAACCTGCTGTCAAACGCGGTGAAATTTACGCCGGAAGGCGGCAGTGTCCGCTTAGACACGTTTTTGGAGGACGAAACGGACGAATATTTCGTGCTGCGCGTCGAGGTGACGGATACCGGAATAGGCATATCGGCCGAGCAGCAAAAGAGGCTGTTCAACGCGTTTGATCAGGCGGACAGCGGAATCAGCCGCGAGTATGGCGGAACAGGGCTTGGGCTTACCATCTCAAAGCGCATAATCGAGCTTATGGGAGGCAAAATTTGGGTCGATTCGGATCTGGGAAAGGGCGCGCGGTTTATTTTCACCGCAAAGATGTGCCGCGGCGAAGCCGAACATAAGCGCGTTGATGAAATCCCGATCAAGCCCGACCGGCGCGATAACGAGTTCGCGGGCAAGCGGATGCTGCTTGCCGAGGATATAGAAATCAACCGCGAAATAGTAATATCGCTGCTGTCGGACACCGGGCTGCAAATCAGCTGCGCCGCGGACGGCGAAGAGGCGATCGGTATGCTGGCGGCCCGCGAATACGACATAGTGCTCATGGACGTGCAAATGCCCGTTATGGACGGGCTTGAGGCTACGAGACGCATACGCGCGATGACCGCGCCGCGCTTCAGTGAGATTCCGATAGTCGCGATGACCGCGAACGTTTTTAAGGACGATATCGAGACCTGCATTGCCGCGGGCATGAACGACCACATAGGCAAGCCGATAGATCTGGAAGAGGTATTAGATAAACTGCGCAGGTATTTGCTTACTCCGCGCCGCCGCCGCGCACCCTGACCAACCGTGAACAACGCCGCCGGGGACAACCCGGCGGCGTAAAAAAATTCATAAAATATCACTTGACATTTCATTTTTACAGTTGTAGAATAGAGATGTAATTTTTACATATGTAGAAGGTGATGTGCCATGGCTATTCCCAAACTGCCCGACGCCGAGCTGGAGATCATGAAAATCATATGGAGATGCGGCGGCGAAACCACGTCGGCTCATATCTATCGCGAGCTTGAGGGGAAAAAGGAATGGGCGGTGACGACCGTGCTGAACTTTCTGGCGAGGCTGGTCGAGCGCGGGTTCTTAAACGTCCGCAGAATCGGCAAGGCCAACATATACGCGCCCATCATCTGCGAGGATGAGTATCTGGAGAGCGCGAGCAGGTCTTTTTTGGAACGGCTCCACGGCAATTCACTGAAAAGCCTTGTGGCGTCGCTTTACGACGGAGAGGCCATTTCACGCGGCGACCTCGAGGAGCTTAGGCGTTACATCGAAGAGAAGGCGGGCGAGACGTTATGACATTATTACATTCTTTGGCGAGCGTCACGCTGACCTTAACGCCCATTATCCTCTTGCTTTTGCTGCTTACGCCGCTGTTCGACAGGAAATACTCCGCCGCCGGACGGCATTTGCTGTGGATATTCGTCATGGCCGGCCTGTGCCTGCCGCTTATCTCCTTTGCGCCGCGCCCCGCCATACAAATCGATCTGGCGGCGCACGGATTGTTAACTCACTTGCCCCAAGGGGATGACGCCTCCATCCCCTCTTATTCTACGGAGCCTCTGAATACCCCGGACGAACTGAGCGTCCGGGACATTCAGGGCGGCCTTGAAGCCCAAATCACTCAAGACTACTCCGGCGCGCCCGCCCGCGCGTCCCAAGATATCGGAGATATCTTTGAACCAGCCGGCCGCGCGCGGGAACCGTTACGGCCTCCGCAGATTGACGCCCCCGCGTTAATCCTGTTTGCGTGGCTGTCGGGTGTCTTTCTCGCGCTGGCATACCATATCGGCATACATCTGTCATTCAGGCGCTTTATCCGGCGGTGGAGCTTACCCGTATCCGATCCGGGCGTTATAGAGCTTTTTCACGCCGAAGCCGCGCGCATGGGAATCAGTAAAGCGTTCCTGCTCAAAAGATGCAAGAGAATCAAAGCGCCCATGCTGACCGGGTTTATACGGCCCGCCGTGCTGCTGCCCGGCTCACGCTATGACGCCGAGGCCCTGCGTTTTATTTTCCGGCATGAGCTGACGCATTATAAGCGCCGCGACCTTTGGTATAAGCTTGCGCTGGCGGCCGTCAAAAGCGTCTACTGGTTCAATCCCGCCGTGCATTTAATGGCGGCGCGGGCCAACAAAGATATAGAGACCATATGCGACGCCATGACCGTGGACGGGATGGACATTACGTCGCGTAAACGCTACAGCGAAATCATTCTGAGCATGGCGTCCGGCCCGCGCTCGGGCCGAGGTCTCGCCACATGCTTTATGGGAGGGAAAAACATGCTTAAGCAACGCTTCGCGAATATTCTCGGCAAGACAAAAAAAGGCGCCGCGGCACTGTTTATAGCGATAGGCGCCGTGGTGTTCGCGGCGGGCCTGCTGGTAGGTTTTAACTTTGGCGCGGAACCGCCGGAGCCGCCCGCCGATTTCTTTGACCACGCCGCCTATGCTTCCGCCGGCGATACCGTAAATATCCCCAGCATGAACGCAGTCCCGGAAACACCGGAGCCCGCGGACGACCCCAAGCCTGATACGAATGAACCGGACAGCCTGCCCGGCGGCTTTATGCGGGGTTCTCCAGACGCTCAGCGCCAGCTGCTCGACGAGCATATTTACCGGTCTTTGGCCGCGCTCGATAAATGGATGGAAGAGAACAAGGACGCGATTAACAAATCACCCGACAGCCTCGCGTACTATTTTACCGACCTTGGCGAACCTGTTTTCAATATTCCGTCGCATATAACCTCCGCCATTACCGGACACAGTCTGGAAGAGCTTATCCCGATGGTGTATGACCGGCCCAATATGACGGAGCGTGAGTTCAGTGATATTTCGGCGATAGATATCTCCGCCGTAACGGATCATGTAACGGTCACGCGGGACGGCGACAGGCTGCTCGTGAGGTATTACGAGTGGTTTGACGGCGAGTACGGCTTAGATGTATGCGACGGGAAGCTGTCGCTTGAGCAGAACTCCCCTCCTTATCTGAGGAAGGGCGCTTCTCTGTCGGACGGCTGGCTTAGCGAGTATCTGCGCTCACAGGGCAGGCAGCCGCAAAACACGGTGGAGATAGTCATACCGGCGTCGGCGCGATATAATAAAATCGAAATCAGCACGGTAAGCGGCGTCATTACGGCCGAGGGCGTTACCGCGGACAAGATTACACTGAATACCGTCATCGGCAATACCGCCGCCAAGAGCTGCGCTGCGGACAGCATTGAAATCAGTTCTGTAAACGGCGTCATCACAGCCGAGGACTGCAAGACGGACAGCCTAAAGCTGAGTACCGTCAACGGCGACGGGCATATCAAGCTGACCGGCAGCGCGGCGGATTGCGACATCTCCTTTGACAGCTGGCTCGGCTCCCTTGTGTACAACGGAAACGAGGCCGGCGACATGCGAAACAGGGACTCCGCGCGCCGCATCAGCTTAAGCACAGTCAGAGGCACGATTTTGGTGGAGGATGTGTGATATATAATCAGGCGCGAACAATTTCTGACAGGTTTCACTCCGGCGTTAGAATCTTGTATTCCATGCGTCCTTGCCCGTAATAGTACCGGACAATAACGTCATCTACGAACAATTCAGCGCCCATGCTCGTTTTGTCATTCCATAATACAGCGTGAATCTCTATTACGTCATTGCCCGCCCACTCAATTGCCCGCGCTGTGCTGTAATTTTCTAAATCCGGCAACTGCCAGTAATCAAGGTTTAGCTCATTTGCGACCCTAATTCGGGCGCTGTCTATGATTTCAGGGCTGACTACGCCGTTTTCATTATAAATCTCAATGTAAGTGCTTTTGTTGGAAATCAGTTCAACGGCAAAGAGTCTTTTATCAGGCGAGGGAAGAATTTGCTTGATATACCTTTTGGGTTCATTGAATGAAGCCAACACCCGCAGCTCGTCATCCTTGATTGTCCATATCTGATTATAAGTTCCGTAATCGGAGTAGTCGTTGAACAGCGCAAAGACAACCGAGCCGTCCGCCATGCGGATAATGCGCGGGTCGTCAAACGCTTTTGTCAAAACAGACAGAGCGAACGATACGGCGTCCGACACCGCGCCGGCGTCTATGTCGGAAAGTTCTTTGTCGTAGGGTTCGTCCGAAAGCAGCGGCGTTAAGGCGCGGATAGCTTTTTCTCGTATTTCGTCGTTGTTGTAATACTCAACCAGTTTATTTACGGCGAAGTATTGCTTGTACAAATCTTCCGATTTCAGCCCATCGAAATAAATATCCGCCCCGTATTGTTCCGCCAGTGAATTGGCGACCGCCATTTCCTCCGGCGATAAGTGCCGTAAATAAAAGGAATTGATACTGTTCTGAATGTAGGCGGCCGCAAATACAGTAGCCGCCGTTAAAAACACAGCGGCGCAGGCCGCCGCGGCCGCGCAGCGCATAACGCGGCTTTTTAGGGTAAGAACTTCCCGTTTCTTCCCGCGTCTCGGCGCGGCTCCCTCGATGTGCTTATCCGAAATACTGCCGATGGAGTTTAACAAGTCTTTTGGCCGCATATCAAAACACCTTCCTTTTCCAAAAGTTGTTTGAGCTTCGCTCTCGCCCTGAATAGTATGGACTTCACACTGTTTTCGCCGATACCTAAGTCTGCGGAAATATCCGCTATTGTACTCAAGTACCAGTACCTTTGCACGAATACGTCACGGGACTGCTTAGGCATTGCGTCTAAAAACCGGTCTATCATCTCGGTTATGCGGTTCCCCTCAATCTCGCCTTCAACGCTCATGCGGTCGGGTATGCAGTCCTCCAGCTCTGACAACGCGATTTCCATCACGCCGCCGCCGCGTTTTCCGGCATTTGATTTTTCGTATCTGTTCAATGACAGATTGCGGGTTATCTTCCCCAAAAAGGCTGACAGGCGATTAGGACGCGCCGGGGGTATGGCGTTCCACGCGCGAAGCCATGTGTCGTTGACACATTCGTCCGCGTCCTCGCTGCTTTGCAATATCCTGTAAGCAATACTATGACAGTAGCCCGCATATTTTTGAGATACTTCGGCGATAGCGGTTTCTGTGCGTTGCCAGAACAAGTCGATTATTATATTGTCGTCCACCTAATCACCTCCCGCCGTTTCAGACTAAAGGCGCCTTCACCCGTATACACCGGAAAAATTGTCGCGCGTTGCATAAATTAAAAAATATTTTATCTCATAAAAATAACCACGAAAGCGTGGTCGTTTGTTTTGCATATAAAATTATACGTTGCACTCGTTCACTCCGCACCCTACGTCTTTTGCTTTTACAGACAATTTTCCATCGTTGCCCAACAATGCCCATATCGCAGTGTGCGTATCAAGAAGATATTTCGTCATCACATATACTCCTTGAAGTCCGCGAGTACATCGCTGAAGTCATCATCAATGTCAAGTATTCCCTTTAAGCAGTCAAACTGCATAGGCGGGCGTACATACTCCGCTTTTTCGCTCCTTTGCGAAAGCGGATTTATGTCCGAGACGACCTGCATTAGATAGACATTAAGAGCTGTTTCAATGTCTATCCCGTAACGGCTGAGTACGGGTCTTGCCTTTGCCGCAAGCTCACGGTTTAGGTTTACGGAAATAGTGTCCATATCGCGCCTCCTGACCCTTTAGGCTTTATTTTTTCGTTTTTTAATCCAGAAAGTCTTGTACGGGCTGTTTCTCGCGGGTCAATTGAATGTACTTTTTCTGATACTACCGTTTAAGTATAGCATAAATCACTCAGAAATTCCACGATTTTTTTCTTTCCGCGCGCTCTAATGCTTTTGTAATATAGCTTTTACTAATCTCCAATTGAAATATACGCCGGGATGTGATACCATTCCGGCGTGGATACTCCCACATCCGAACACGGGGGGATGATTTTTTGAAAACACGCTTATCGGCGGCCGTCTTGATTCTCGCGCTCGTTTTATTATGCGCCTGCGCGGCCGGCAGCCCGGCCGGCGGCGGTCAGGACGCGGCCGTTTCTCCTGAGACCGACGCGCCGACCGCGCCTCCCGGCCCGGAAGAGCCTCCCGGCGACGCCTCACCCGGCGTACCCGACGGCATACCCGGCTTGGCGGTCATAAGCTTCGACTATAAAAAGCAGTCCGGCTATGCCAGCAACCAGTTCGCGGTGTGGATTGAGGACATGGACGGCCATTTTATAAAGACGCTTTACGCGACAAACTATACGGCGAAGGGCGGCTATAAAAACAGGCCGGACTCTATTGCCTTATGGGTCGAAAAATCCGGGCTCGCGTCTATGGACAAACCCGACGCCGCCGCCGGCGCGACGCCCAAAGCCGGCACGCTCTCATATGAGTGGGATCTGACCGGCGCGGACGGCGGCGCTGTCGCGCCGGGTGAATACAGATTTTTTGTGGAAGGGTCTTTGCGCTGGAAGAACCGGGTGATTTACTCAGGCGTGATCAAAACGGGCGGCGGCGCCGCCGAGATTACCGCCGGCGCGGAATTCATACGCGAGGCGTCGGACGGCCAGCCCGCGCTGACGGACGGCTCGCCTGAAAACGCGATGATCGGCGCCGTGACGGCCAGCTTCACGCCGGGCGGCTGAAATTAACGCGGCCGCGCTGGCGCGGCGCAATGAGGTCAGGTATGCTAAAGACAAAGAAAGTCGCGTTTCTCGGCATGATGCTGGCGCTTATATTCATCCTTTCCGCGCTTGAGCATATGCTGCCGCCGCTGCCGCTGCTGCCGCCGAACGTCAGGCTCGGGCTGGCCAATATCATTACCATGTATTGCGTGTTTTTTGTGGGCAGGGCGCCGGCGGTGACTCTGAACATATTAAAGGCTCTTTTCGTGTTCCTCACGCGCGGCGCGGTCGCGGGCCTGCTGAGCCTGTGCGGCGGTATGCTGTCCATCTGCGCCGTAATACTGCTCGTCGCGCTGTTCAGGGATAAAATATCTTACGCCGCCGTCAGCGTCGCGGGGGCGTGCGCCCATAATCTGGGGCAGTACGCCGCCGTATCGGCTCTGCTCGGCTCGGCTTATGTCATATACTACTTGCCGGTCATGCTCGCGTCGGGCGTGTTGATGGGCCTTGCGACGGGCACGCTTCTCAAGCTCACACTGCCCATGCTTCACAGGCTCAGGGAACGGTAACGGGCCAGCTCACCGGCATACCGGCTATGCCGTCCGGCAACGCCGGCAGCGGATAAGGGAAGCCGCCCCAGTCCTGCCGCCATTTATCTTGGGAAAACGCGTTCTCGGACAGGCTGTTCAGGAAGGGGATGCTGATGGACGGGCTGTCAAGCCCCATTCCGCCGCCTGTGTTCACGACGGCGCCCGCGCTGAGATTATACGGTATATCCGCCCAGTCCGAGCGGTTATCCCCCTCTATCCTGCAGCCCTCTCCATGCAGATAGTAGCTGCCGGTGATGCCGATGGCTATCTCGGAGCCTCTCATGGGGTATCTCCTCGCGCCTATTACCGGCGCGGGCGCGATATACAGCGCGCGGTCAACGGTCACGGCGTTCCCGCTGCCGAGGATACCTCCGGCGGCGGCGGAACCGCTGACCGGCGGGCTGCCGTGAGCCGCCGCGCTGACGAAGCATACATCCAAAATTTTCGCGGCCCCGACGCCGTTTCCGAGAATACCGCCGACCATAGAGCTGCCGCTCACCGTGGTGTTATCCACCATACACCCGGCTATGGCCGCGCCGTTCAGCGCTCCAACGACGCCGCCGATCTGGGCGCCTCCGACGGCGCTCGCGACGGCGGAGCCGGCCACGCGGCATCCGTCCACATTGCCCATAGCCTGACCCGCGATGCCGCCTATCTGATTGGAGGGCGGCATTGTGCCCGCGCCTGCGACCCTGACGTTCAAAGCTATACAGCCTGTAATACTGCTTACGGCCCGCCCCGCGACGCCGCCTATATATGAGCCGGTGCTTTCGACCTCAGCGTCTTTAACCGTCACGCCGGAGATAAACGAGTTTCCGGCGCCTACCGCGCCGCCGATATAGCTCGCGCCTTTGACGGCGACATCCTCAGCGAGACAGTCGTTGACCCCGCCGGTCGCCTGTCCCGCGATACCGCCTACATATCCGCCGCCCTTGACGCTTATGCCGGCCGTCTGACAGTTTGAGACACTGACGCCGGACTGTCCCGCAACGCCGCCTACGCAGGAGCCGGAGCCTTCGACCGTCACACCGGCCGCGACGCCTGTAACCGTAACGCCGGAGATGGCCGCGGAGCCGAAGCCCACGGCGCCGCCGACATAGTTTGTGCCTTTGACGCCGACATCCACCGCGTGGCAGTCCGTAACGCCGCCAGCGGCCTGTCCCGCGACGCCGCCTATATTCGCGCCCGTGCCGCTGACCGTCACGGGGATTTCGGCGACCGTGCCCGCAACCATAACGCCGTAAAGGGCGGCGCCGCTCCGCAGGTCGCCTATCGCGCCGCCGACATTGCCCGCGCCCTTAACGCCGACGTTGATTACATGGCAATCGGAGACGTCGCCGCCGGCCTGACCCGCGATGCCGCCGACGTTGGAGCCGGAGCCTTCGACCGTAACGGCGGCGGTGCTGTTTATAACCATCACGCCGGAGATATAGCCGTTTTGCAAAACGCCCGCCGCGCCGCCCACAAAGGCCGCGCCTTTGACGTTAACGTTTATCGCGTGGCAGTCGG
>WRLW01000043.1 GCA_009777435.1 Oscillospiraceae bacterium
CGCTGACGAATAGGGGCGCCCGGGAGCGGTCTGCCGAGAGCGCGCGGAGCGGCGGCTTCCGCTCATGCGGCCATTATGATTTCACCAGGCTTAGCGCGGCCCTTATGTTACCCGGCGGCGCGGCCGTAATGCTGTGCCTTGACAGGGGCGGCCTGTCCGCCGGCAAAAAGCGCGGCCAGATATACGAGCTATCTCTCAGACTGCAATACGGCGACCCCGCGCCCATGCTCGAGCTGGCCGCCGGGTTAGAGCAGAAATATGAGCTGAGGCGCGAGCTGTATACCAAATACGAGCGGCTCCTGAACAAGCTGCGCTCAAGAAAATAAAGGCCGCGCCGGCGTGAAGAGGAAGGGGGAACGCGTCCCCCTTTTTCAATGATTCTTTACATGTCCTCAACGTGGTTGTGGCGGTTGCGGAACAGCAGGCTGATGCACCATATGCCGGCCAGTCCTATGACAGTATATATGATGCGGCTGATCGGAGCGGCCGAGCTGCCGAACGCGTATGCTATCGCGTCAAATCTGAACAAACCAATGCTTGCCCAGTTGAGGGCGCCTATGACGACCAGTATTAAAGATAACCTGTCCAAAGCGTACAGCTCCTTTCGGAGTTATTATGTACGCCCCGTGCCCGATTATGCACGCAAATCTTGGTGCGTATGCTCAAGCAGCCGTATTTCGGAGGCCGATATCTCATAAGCGGTTTTTTCCATCTCGGCGCCATTTTCCTGCTTGACATAAACACGGCTTTGCAGCCTGCCTCTCAGCGCGACGCGCTCGCCGGTGCGGAAGCCGGAGGCGGCCCGCGCGGCCGTGCCCCAAGCGATACAAGGAAGATAGTCGCTGCGTCCCTGATAGCGCGACACAGCCAGCAGCAGGTCGCATATTTCGCGGCCGAGCGGCGTGCGGCGGTAGACGGGCGGCTTGCACAGCGTGCCCGTCAGCGTGAGCAGGTTGTTGTGACCGTCGTGGCAGGACATCACCTCGCGCGCCAGCACCGACAGCACAAGCCGGCTGCCCGTGCCGCTCTTGTTGTTGTACGACCGCATACGGCCCCTCACGGCGACCGGCCCGCCGGCGGTCAGCTCAAGCCCGTCAAGCGTCCGCGCGGGTATTTGTACCCTAAGCGTGTCCGTAACGCCCGACAGCCGCATTGAGCCTATCATCATCCCGTAATAGCCCTGTCCGTGCGACTCGTGGGAGAATATCGGCGGCGACGCCAAGACGCCCGCCAGATATACAGTGTTGTCGTCCATATACTTCACCTCTGCCGTAAATTCAGTTCCGCTGGCATTTGAAGTATATTATTGGACAAGCGTGGTTATTACTCCTGTTAAAGGGGTATTCTTCCGAACGGCCCTGAATCGCGTTATATTGAGCTGAATTATTTTTTGAATAATTTTTCCAGCGATTCGGGCGCCGCGCCGCAGGCGAGCAGCGCAGCGGAGGCCGCGAGCGCCGTCACGGTGGACGGCGCGTGGCGTACCAGCAGCTCCTGCTGGTCGAGGCTCTGCCCGTCTATCCCTATAATCTCGCGCTGCAGCGCCAAAAACAGGCGGCCGTCGCTGACGCTCGACACCGTGACCGTATTGCGGCACGACATCCCGTATGTGATCACGCGGTCGGCCGTGACGAAGCTCGCGTCGAACGGCGCGTCGCCCGGCACGACCGCCAGCCGGCACCGGCAAGGGTGAAAAACGTCGGGCGCGGGGCCGTCCGAAATAAGCACGTCGCAGACCTCGGGGCAGTCGGCGACGTGCGAGCCGCCCAGCTCGGGCAGCATTGACGTCAGGCGGCGCAGCAGCCCCGGAAGCCCCGTGCCGTTTTTATGCCAAACGCCGATGACCATGTTCGCCCGCACCTCCGTCCTGTCCGGCGAGGTTTTTTCATAGGCATTTAGAATGTTCAAAAAGCGGGCGTTTATGCTGGGTTTTATCGGCTGTTTTTTTTGACCTAACGCGCGCTTGAATGTATCCGGGTAAAATCCGGCTGCAAATCGGCCCGAATAGTTTTTGTTGACGCGTAAGCCGAAATATGGTAAAGTGTCTTGAAAGGCGCGTATGCCTTTTGAAAGGAGTTAACGACCATATGATTTCGGTTTCAAACAAAGCGCTTGACGCGTGGATCAAAGAAGTCGCGGAAATGTGCAAGCCCGACAATGTTTACCTGTGCGACGGCTCACAGGAAGAGTATGACAAAATGATACAGATCACTGTTGACGCGGGTTCGGCTACGCCCCTGAAAAAGCGTCCCGGGTGCTACCTGTTCAGGAGCCATCCATCCGACGTCGCGAGGGCCGAGAAGCGGACGTTTATAGCCTCCAAGAATAGAGAGGACGCCGGCCCGACAAACAACTGGATCGACCCCGACGAGCTGAAGGCCACCATGGGCGCGCTTTACGACGGCTGTATGAAAGGGCGCACCATGTATGTCATCCCGTTCTCGATGGGGCCGATAGGCTCCTATATTTCCAAAATAGGCGTTGAAATCACCGACAGCCCCTATGTCGTCATCAACATGAGGATCATGACAAGGATAGGCACCGAAGTTCTCAAGTCGCTCGGCGACGGTGAGTTCGTCAGGTGCCTGCACTCGGTCGGCAAGCCGCTCGCCCCGGGTGAAAAGGATCTGTCCTGGCCCTGCGTCCCCAATGTTGACGAGAAATATATCAGCCACTTCCCCGAGGAAAGAATGATATGGTCTTATGGCTCCGGCTACGGCGGCAACGCCCTGCTCGGCAAGAAATGCTTCGCCCTCAGGATCGCCGGCGTACAGGCGCGCGACGAAGGATGGCTTGCCGAACATATGCTCATACTCAAGCTCACCGACTCGGACGGCAAGTTCCATTATATTTGCGGCGCTTTCCCGAGCGCCTGCGGAAAAACCAACCTCGCGATGCTCGAGCCGTCCTTCCCGGGCTGGAAGGTTGAGACCATCGGCGACGACATCTCGTGGATGAAGTTCGGCGACGACGGGCGGCTCTACGCCATCAACCCGGAAGCGGGCTTCTTCGGCGTCGTGCCGGGCACCTCCATGCAGTCCAACCCCAACGCCATGAAGCAGATAATGACCAACACGATCTTCACAAACGTCGGCCTGACCGACGACGGCGACGTTTGGTGGGAGGGCAGCGGCATCCCGGCCCCCGACCACCTCATCGACTGGCAGGGCAACGACTGGACGCCGGATTGCGGAAGGCTGGCGGCGCACTCCAACGCCCGCTTCACGACCCCCGCTAACCAGTGCGCGGTCATCGCGCCCGAATGGGAGGATCCGGCCGGCGTGCCCATATCGGCCATTCTGGTCGGCGGCCGCCGCAAAACCACAATACCTTTGGTCAACGAAAGCCTTGACTGGAGCCACGGTATTTTCTTAGGCTCCATCATGGGCTCGGAAATTACCACCGCCGACATCACGGACAAGGTTGGTCAGGTAAGGCGCGACCCGTTCGCCATGCTGCCGTTTGTGGGATACCACATGGGCGATTACCTGCAGCACCTTCTGAACATCGGCAAAAAGACCGACGCCTCAAAGCTGCCGAGGATATATTTTGTAAACTGGTTCCGCAAAAACGATGAAGGCAAGTTTATCTGGCCCGGATTCGGGGACAACAGCCGCGTGCTCAAATGGATCGTCGAGAGGATTTCAGGAACCGGCAAAGCCGTATCGACGCCTATCGGAAACATGCCGGCCCCCGGAGCCATCGACACCGACGGCATCAACGTTAGCGCCGGCGATATGGAGGAGCTTCTGAAGGTTGACAAGGAAGCCTGGCTGGCCGAAATCGTTTCCATCAAGGAGAACTACAAGAGCTACGGCGACAGGCTGCCTCCAGAGCTGAGCGCGCAGCTCGACGCCCTTGAGAAGAGATTAAACGGCTAAAGAACTCGAACCTCAAAACGCGGCGGACGGGGTAACCCCGCCCGCCGTTTTCTTATAGTATGTACCGCACGATCATCAGCAGCAGTAATCCCGGCAAACCCAAAATGCCCACCGCAACCACGTTGAAAAGCGTTATGCCGGGCACGGCGCCGCTTGGCGCTATGCCCGCGGCGGCCAGATTGAGAGCCACCAGCGCGGCAAACCCAAGCGCCGTATTCAGCGCCATGCGAAGCGCCCATCTGAAAGGGCCTTTGAACAGCCGCGACGCGGCCGTCAATACCACCAGCCCGAAAATAACCGTTATGGCCTGCCCGAACGCGTCCATACAGCGCCCACCCTTTCAAAAAAAGCTACAGCCGCGCGGCCGGCTGCCGCGCGTAGGTCGTCTCGACGTTCATCTCGCGCGCCCTGCGCAGATAGAAATCATAACGCGCCTGCAGCGCGCTTATCTCATACACACAGGCGTCCACCAGCTCAGGCTCGACTGCCTGATTGAACTGCAGGCGCGCAAGCCGTATCTGTCCTCTCAGCTCGTTCATTTTGGACAGTATGTCCGTCTCCTCAAGCATGGTTTCACGTTTTTGAGTCCGTGTCATGCGGCTCCCTCCATGTTATGCTATGGTAGTATATTCCAATTATGGACAACTTATGCAGCGGCTATTCAATCAATATGGCCAACCGTAAAAGGGCAAATCCGTTTTCAGGCTGATTGACTATATATTTCATTGGATAAGCGCGCGTTCTTGAGCAATAATAGATACACGATGACGGCGCGGCGCGTTGCAAAACGGATAGAGTCCGCGGGGGCTAACGCTCCGGGACGATGAAGTTTCTCAGAAACTTCGCGCTTTCAGGCCGGTGCAGATGGGAAAACATCAGCGAAAGGCTAAAGCGCATCGCCGGGCCCTATGGCCTCCCAATAGTCGATGGTTATCCACCATCGAAACGGAATGGCCGGCGCCATGACAACCGGGTTGCCGTTAAGGCAGCGACGTAAACAAGGCATAGGGACATCGCGTCATCGTTATACGCGGATCATATCCGCGTTGAAAGCAGCCGGGGCCTTAGTGGCCCCGGCTGTCTGGTATATTTAACCTTGTTACCGCCGCTCAAAGGAGATAAAGCGCGTGCCCTGAGAGGTGAGTATGCCGCCGTCGCCCTCGGCAATCAGCCCGTACTCGCGCGCGGGTACATGGAGCTCCATCCTGTCGCCCGACAAAAACTCGAAGGTGATATAATAGACGGTACTGGCGGAAGTGTGCGCGTGATGGTGATCCCCGGCGGTGTGATGGCGGTGGTGGCTGACGTCCGCGCGTTTCGCGGCCACCTTGGCCTCGGCGGGTATCCTCGGCTGGGCGTTATTGCGCGACCACCCTATGATACCGCGGACGGCTGTAAATATGATAACACCCAAAACGGCAAAAAAACCTATGGGAAACAAGAACCTCATGATGCCGAACATATCCATGAAACCAACCCCCGCCTAAATCATACCAGACCACGCGGCAAAACGCAAGGCGAGCTGTGGAGTATCCCGCACGGCCTTGTAAGGTATAGTTTAATCGTCATAATGGCCTTTGCATTGTAATATCTCAACCGAGCCGTCTGCTTTAAGCTGATAAACAAGCCTGTTGACATCATCAATGCGCCGGCTCCAGCCGTCACGATGGCGGAGAGGCTCCGGCTTGCCGATGCCGTCATTCCCATTTCGGGCAATGTCTTTGAGTAAGAGATTCACGCGCTTGAGCGTTTTCTTGTCCGTTTCTTGCCAATGCAGATATTCTCCCCACGCTCTTTCGGCAAAAATCAGCTTACTCATTTTGCATTGCCTCTAACTCCTCAACTGTTTTAACGACCACTTGGCCGCGTTCGATCTGCTCGGCGGCTTCATCAATGGCCGCCATGTTTCCGCTGCTGTAAAACGGGTCAATCGACACCTCAAAGGGTATGCGCTGCTCACGGCTCATTTTTTTCGCGAATATCGTAAATGCTGTGGTCATATTCATTCCCAATGACTGGCAAGTGCGTTCCATGGATTTTTTCAAATCCTCGTCCATTCTGATGTTTACTAAAGTTTGCGGCATTGCTGTCACTTCCTTTCAGACTTATTATACCGCATCGTAAATACAATGTCAATACACTGTCTTATATGAACGCCGGCCGCGTTTGCCATAAGTATCCCTTATGTGTCTGATACACATGAGATTATCCGCCGCTATCCGAGGGCGGGGGAATCCACCATACGTCGTCGATAAGCCCATAACCGTCCGAACTGCTTATGTCTTGCGTGTTGCTGAGATAATAAGAAAGCGTACCTGAACCGGGAATGATGTGCGCAACAAGGTATTGGAACATAAATGACTTAATCATTCTATCTGATGAAGCGGCGAATTTGTCACGGGTATTGTCGTGCGTAACCATGAACGCTTCGCCGTCATATTGGTAATCGGTGATAATAGCATCGCCTTCCCTCGTAAAGTGCATTACGCGCATAAATACCGCCACTCCTAAAGAAACTTCACTATAGAACAAGTCTGCTTGACGCTGGTTATATATTTCGTCATATGTGATTACGACTACATTGCCGGCAATGGCCTGTTCCATATCATAATCAGCGGGGAGTATATGCAGCGGCCGCCATGAGGACAACAACTTCCACATCCAAGGTTCATAAACTGGCGTTTTAGCAATTTCGGACAGCGTAAAGACAGTTCCCGGCTCAACATTGTGTTCCAGCCACTCTCCGCTATCAAAGATAAGGGTATCGCCATAATGAGAAAAAATATGCTCATCTCCATAAGGGGTTCTCATGGTTAGTTTATTCCCATCCATCGTATAGCTTCCGGTTGGGAAATAACTGAGTACATCTATCGAAATCGCAAAAGTCATATTCTCGTCCAATGTGACCCTTACCCGGCCATCATTTGCTAAATACGTTCCCAAAGCAACCGTGTCAGACTGTTCAGGCGGCGTGGTTGGCTGCGTATCAGCCGGAAGGGAGGGGTTTAGTCTGATAAACTCGTCAACATCGTTATATCGTATGTCAATCCCGCTGCCCACGCTCTCCCAAATACTCTCTAACTGGATGTTCGCAATGCCGCTTTCGGGGTTTAGCGTGTCGTTGAAGTTGACAATCAGCCGATAACCACCCTCCACACCGTAAAGCGTCGGATTGTAACCGCCCATTGTTGAGCTTGCACTTATTCCTCTAAACGGAAAATCCGAATATTGCAAGGCATCACCTTTGGCGGCAAGCGCGCGAACATCGTCAAGCGACAACGGGCCCCAATCAACATAATTATCAAATCCAGCCGCATTAACAACCGACTCCCCATTATAATTGATATGGTTGACGCGCATGTTTTCGTCGTAAGTCATACTGATTCTTTTTCCGTTGATGATAAAAATATCTGTACCATTTTGCCTTTCTTGCGGATTACCAATTCTTTGATGTACTTCCTCTTGCGTAGCGTTTATTAACGCAGCTATTTTAGAATAAGAAGGATTATCACCGCTTATCCTGTTCCCCGCAAAGCCAACGCTCAAAACCAATGCCAACACTACCGCCGCAACAAGTATCACCCGCGACGGCTTGCGGAAACTCAGCACATTCATTATCCGCTGTTTCACGCCGCCCTCGCCGAAAGCAAGCGGAGAACCGCCGGCAAACCGCCGCTCGGTCGCCAATGACAACAGCGACATAGAATAATCCTTTTTGGTATCAAAGCCCATTTCTTTTAGGACGCGCTCATCGCACGACATTTCCATATCCACGCCCATCAGCAGAAACGCTATCCACGCCAATGGATTGAACCAATGCAGGCATAGGATAAAATAAGCTCCGAACTTTATTATGTGGTCGCGCCGTTTTATGTGTGTCTGCTCATGCTGGACTATATACCCGCGCTCTTTTTCGGATAAGCCTACAGGCAAATAAATCCTCGGACTGAATACGCCAAGCACGAACGGCGACTTAATATTGTCTGCTTCAAAAATGTTACCCTCAATACACGAAGCGTTCCGCATTTTGCGTTTGAGCAGAATATAAGATGCTATTCCGTAGATAAACATTAACGATAAGCCGAAAGGGTAGATATAACTTCCGGCTTCCACCGAAATTGTTGTTATTGGAGGGTCATCATAATATCTAACTTCGTTTGGATTGATTGCTCCCGGTTGAATCTGCTCCATGCGCACATATTCATCAAATGTATAAGGTCTGCCTACCCATGTTGATTCTATTGGTATAGGGTCAGATTCAAAAGGTATTAACGAAACTACGCTTTCAATCGTGAACGGGCAAATTAACCTGAATCCCGCTACTGCCCATAAGCAGTATGAAATTATCTTCGGAGCTTTTTTGAGCGGTATACGCGCAAGGCATATCGCGGCAATCACAAACGCCCCGGTAAGGCTCATATTCAAAACAGCAAGAAATAGTTTATCCATTATCGCCGCCCCCTTCGTGTTCCTCTATCAGACGTTTTAATTCCGCCGCTTGTTCCGGCGATAGGCTTTTGCCGCCGATAAACGACGTGATGAACCTCGGCAGGCTGCCGCCGAAGGTGTCCTCGACATACCTCCGGCTCTGTCCCGCGTAAAACTCGCCGCGGGTCATAAGCGCGCTCACCGTCGCGTCGTCATTCTTGAATATCCCCCGCTGGCACAGCCGCCGCAGCATGGTATATGTAGTGGATTTTTTCCACTTCATGGCGCCGGCGGCGAGCCTTACAAGCTCGGTGGAATTAACCGGCGCGTTATCCCAAATAAGATCGGCAAATTTTGTTTCCTGCTCGCCTAACCTGTAATCCTCCATACGGCTCGCCTCCAAAGTTTAATGGCGCTAAACCATTTATAGTCTAACACCATTAAACTTATCTGTCAACAGGAAATATTTCAGGTTGTACCGCGCCGTTTGCCGTTAGCGGATAATCTGGCCTTCGAGCGCTTGGTCATACTCCGCGTAGCCATAAAACTGGGACAGATCAAGAAGCTTGTCCCGCGGCAGGTATATCACGCAGTCTATGGCCGGATGGCTTATTTTATTGTAGTTATACGACGCCGGAGTTCCGGTCAGCAAATAAGCCCGTTCGCCCGGCTCAACCCGTATGGCCCTTTGCAGGACGGACTGCGCGTATTCCATGTCGTTCGTGTTCACCGAGACGCTGTACTCGACCCGTATGGCGCCATCCTGCGTACCGAACACTTTTATGCTCATAGCCCCGTTGAATACCGCCAGTTCGTCCGCGCCTTCAAGCTCTATGCCGGATTCGACATACGCGTGGTCATTTTTGATGCCGAACACCACATTCACGTCGTCGCCCAATAGGTTTAAGTAGAACACCGCGGCATAGAAAAGGGCGCTGACAAATAAAATGAAGCTGATGAATATGATGCTCAGCGCGTCATACCTGAGCTTTGTGTCCGCGTCGTCTCTTTTGACGAACAGCTGCAGCAGGATCTCGATCCCAAGGCATATCATGATGACCGGCCAGCATGTCATGAGGATTTTCGTGAGGTTCACGTCGGCCATAAGCGAAACCAGCATAACCGCGCCCGACGCCACCAGAATCAGCCCCATAGAAAGCGAGCCCACGCGCCAGCGTTTCATACCGCTCACTTCCCTTCCCCGGCGTTCTTGCTTCCTTTGAGCAGCCTGACGCCCAGAACTATGAGCGCTAATGAAACCACCGCGGGAACCAGATAACTGCGTATTGAGCTGGTTATGAACAAGACCGCTTCATGATCAAGCATATAATGCAGATTGTCCATTACGCCGTTGAGGATC
>WRLW01000044.1 GCA_009777435.1 Oscillospiraceae bacterium
CCGGCGACCGGCCCGTACGCTTGGCTCGCGAACGAACCGCCGCCGTTAAGCGGTTTTCGGTGGTCGTTATCTCCCGGATCCATTCGCTCACCCCCTCAGAATCATAACACAAGTAAAGCCCGCCGTAGCTCAAGCGACGACGGGTATAATACCTAATGATACACGGCGGCTCCGCGCCGCGCGAAATATCCCTTCATCGTTCAAGCTTTGGCATCATAGGGCGATGAAATTGCGTTAGTCTACGCCTTGTTATCGACATAAACTGCTAACCCTCTCACAGTGTCTCCACCGCTCCGCGGCAGCAATCCGTATCCCTATGGTAGCCTCACCTACCGACATTATTCAGTTGTCACGCTAATTATAACTCATGGCGCGCGGTTTTGTCAATCCCAAAAAATCTATAACATCAAACCGGGCTTTCAGGAGAGAATAGCTATAAAGGAGGTCTGAGCATGATCTGGAAAGCACCGCTTATGGCCGCGCTCCTGTTCGCGCGGGCCGCCGTCCCGGCCGCGCCGGACGGGGACGTTAGGCTGCCCGTGATTATGTACCACAGCATATCGGAGAGCCCGGCGGGTGAGTTCTGCGTTTCGCCGGGCGATTTTGAGCGCGACCTTATATACCTGCGCGACAACGGGTATACGGCCGTTTTCGCGTCCGAAGCCGCCGCGTACGTTTCGGGCGCGCCCGGCGCGCGTATGCCGGCCAGGCCCGTTATGCTCACCTTCGACGACGGCTATTACAATAATTACGTCTACGCTCTTCCGCTGCTTAAGCAATACGGCATGAAAGCCGTATTGTCCGTTATCGGCAGGGACAGCGATATCTGGAGCGCCATTCCGTCCAAAAGCCTGCGCGACGGCCACGCGACATGGGAGGAGATAGCCGAGATGCACGCCTCCGGGCACATTGAGATCGCCAACCACACATATGGCCTTCATTCGCACGGAAGGCGCCGCGGCTGTATGCGCGTGAGCGGCGAAAACGAGCGGGCGTACCAAAGCCTGCTCAAAGAGGATGTCGGGCGCTTGCAGGACAAGCTGTACCAAACCACGGGCGTGAGGCCCGTGTGCTTCGCGTACCCCTACGGCCGCGTCAGCCCCGAAGCCGCGCGGCCGCTCAGTGAGCTGGGGCTGAGTGTTACGCTGGGCGTCGGCGAAAAGGTTAACGTTATCGCCCGCGCCGACCCGGAATGTCTGCTGAATATGGGGCGCTATAACCGTTCGGCGGCCAGATCCGCCAAGCGGATACTTGAGCTGCCGGGACGCGCCGCCGCGCCCTAAAGACGCGCGTTAAAATTTTTACGCCAAAATTGACGGCGGCACGCTTGATAAATGATGTGAATACTGATATACTTCAAACCATGTATAATGTATTATATTCCCTCTGATATCAAGGACACATATGAGACAATATTGGGAAGTTGGTAATTTATGCAAACATCGGCTCGACTGATATGCGCCGTTACCGCGGCAATATTGCTTTTGGCGGCGCTTGCCGGCTGTAACGTATCCCCGGCGGAGCGGCCCGGCCCAACCTTCAAGTATACCTCGTATCAGGACATCCCCGGAGTGACGGGCGAGGAGGTTGAGGCTGTCGAGGCGCTCCGGCGGCGCGGCGGCTCATTTGTTTACGGTATGACCCTCAGCACCGAGGCCTTTCCCGGCGGAGACGGCAAGCTCGGCGGATATACCGCCCTGCTCTGCGAATGGCTGACCGGGCTGTTCGGCATGTCCTTTGAGCCGGAGCTGTTCGCTTGGGACGACCTGCTCGAAGGCCTCGCCGCTGGCGGCATAAGCTTCACCGGGGAGCTGACGGCTACGGAGGGACGCCGGGATACATATTTCATGACAGGCACCATCGCGGAACGCACGGTCAAATACTTTCAGATTGCCGGCAGCGTGCCCATTCCCGAGGTCGTCAGGTCGCGCCCGCCCGTATACTTATTCCTGACCGGCACGATAACGGCCGACATCATAAGCCAATACGCGCAGCACCCGTTTGAGGCCGTGTTTGTCAACAACTATGATACCGCCTATGATATGCTGAAAAACGGCGAGGCCGACGCCTATTTGGACGACGGCCCCATAGAGGCCGCCCTTGACGTTTACGGCGACGTGGTATCCCAGGATTTTTTCCCGCTTATTTACAGTCCGGTTTCTCTGGCGACGCGGAATCCGGAGCTGGAGCCTATTATCTCGGTCGTGCAAAAGGCGCTTCAAAGCGGCGCAACCCCATATCTGACGGAGCTGTACGCCATAGGGATTCAGGATCATTTGAGAAACAAGCTGGCGGCGCAGTTTACCGAGGAGGAGCTGGCGTATATAAGGAGCCATGCCGTGATACCGTTCGCGGCCGCTCACGACAATTACCCGGTCAGCTTTTATGACGTGTATCAAAACCGGTGGTACGGCATCGCTTTTGATGTGCTTAAAGAGGTCGGGCTGCTGACCGGGCTGTCTTTCGAGCTTGCGGATCATCAGCAGACGCCGGAACTGACCGGTATGCTCGAAGGCGGGGAGGCGGCGATGGCCGTCGGGCTGAACCGCCCCAAAGACGGGGACGGGCGCTTCTTATGGGCGGACGCCTCCGTTATGACGGATCACTACGCGCTTTTATCCAAAGCCGAGCGCCGGGGCACGCATGTCAATGAGATTCTATACGCAAAGGTAGGCTTGGTGCGCGGCAGCGCGTATGCCGAGCTGTTCCAAAGCTGGTTCCCGAACCACATGAACACAGTTATGTACGACGACATGGACAGCGCCTTTTACGATTTGGCAAACGATAAGCTGGATTTGCTGATGGCCACACAGGGCCGGCTCCTTATGATTACCAATTACCATCAATACGAGGGATACAAGGTCAACGTCGTTTTTAATAATTACCCCGTCGAATCGGCGTTTGGATTCAATACAGACGGCGCCGTCCTGCGTTCGATTATTGACAAGGCGCTGCTGCTGACCGACATAGAGGATATCTCCGGGCAGTGGATACACAGGGTCTATGATTACCGCTCAAAGCTCATTCAGGCGCAGCTCCCGTGGCTGTTCGGCGCAATTCTGCTGCTCCTGTTCATACTCGTTTTGGGGTTTGTCCTGTTTCAGAGGAACCGCGGCGAGGGGATAAGGCTTGAGTATGTGGTGCAGACGCGCACCACGGAGCTTAACAGGCAAAACGCGAATATGCGCATACTCAACAACGCCGCGGTGGCCCTTCTGGAGTCGGATACGGAGGCGTATTCGTCCTCTATCGAGCATAGCTTGGAGATGATTTGCGGATGCGTGGACGCCGACCGGGTATATCTGCTGGAAAATGTGGCCGCCAATGACGGCAAAATGTATTACAGGCAGATATGCAAATGGGCGCGCGAAGGCGTGGACGCCGATAAAGCGCTGTTTGAATACTCGTATGACGACGCGCTGCCCACTTGGGAGGAGACCTTTTCACGCCAAGAGATTATAAACGGGCCGCTGGAAACCCTGCAAAAGGAATGGAACCCGTTTTTCGAGGACTCTCAGTTAAAATCCATTTTAAGCATACCGCTGTTCATCAGGGATACGTTTTGGGGGTTCGTGGGCGTTGACGACTGCAAAAGGCGGCGTGTTTTCTCCGAATGGGAGATATACGCCCTTCGCACATGGGGCCTGCTTGCCGTCGGCGCCATACAGCGCGGAAGGATAGCGCTTGAAATGCGCCACACGCTGAGCAGGCTTGAGGTCGCGTTCGACGCCGCCGACGCCGCCAATCGCGCCAAATCAGCCTTTTTGGCCAACATGAGCCACGAGCTGCGCACGCCCATGAACGCCATTATCGGCATGAGCGCCATCGCCAAAAAAGCCTCCGGCACAGAGCAGAAGGATTACTGCCTCAAGAAAATCGAGGACGCGTCGAAGCATCTGCTCGGCGTCATCAGCGATATTTTGGACATATCAAAAATCGAGGCTAATAAATTTGACCTTTCGCCGGCGGACTTCGATTTTGAAAAGATGCTTCAGCGGATTGTCGGCATCATCAACTTCCGCATTGACGAAAAACAGCAGAATTTCATGGTATACATAGATAAGGATATACCTAAGGTGCTGTTCGGGGACGACCAGCGGCTCGCGCAGGTCATAACCAACCTGCTTGCCAACTCGGTGAAATTCACGCCCGAATACGGTTCGATACGCTTTAACACGCGCTTATTGGAAGAGCAGGACGGCGTTTGCGACATACTGTTTGAGGTTATCGACACGGGAATCGGCATAAGCCCCGAGCAGCAGCCGCTGCTGTTCAACACATTCCAGCAGGCCGAGCTTGGCACCGTGCGCAAATACGGCGGCACGGGGCTGGGGCTTTCCATCTCAAAAAGCGTCATTGAGCTTATGGGCGGCAAAATATGGGTCAAGTCCGAGCTTGGCCAAGGCTCGACCTTCTCCTTTACCGTGAGGATGAAGCGCGGCAGCGACGAAATACTCGCGTATTCCGAAAAGGAAACCGACTGGGGCAGCGTCCGTGTTCTGACGGTAGACGACGACACGGATTTCCTGGCGTATTTTGATGAAATAGCGCAAAGCTTCAAAATCAACTGCGACACCGCCGCCGGCGGCAGCGAGGCGCTCGGCTGCGTCGCGCGCAACGGCTCCTATGACATATATTTTATTGACTGGAAGATGCCCGATATCGACGGCATAGAGTTAACAAGGGAACTGAAAGCGAAGGTGCCCGACCCGTCCAGCGCTTATGTAATCATGATATCGGCCGCGGAGTGGAGCGCGATAGAGGACGAGGCGCGCGCGGCGGGCGTTGACAAGTTCATATCAAAACCCCTGTTCCCCTCCATGATAGCGGATGTCATAAACGAGTATCTCGGCTCGGAGAAAAGGCAGATTGAGGACGTGCGGCCCGATATTGCCGCCACCTTCGCGGGACACCGTATTCTGCTTGTCGAGGACGTCGATATAAACCGCGAGATACTGTCGGTGCTGCTTGAGCCGACGCTTTTGAAGATAGACTACGCCGAAAACGGCGAGGAGGCCGTCCGCGTATTCGGCGAGGCGCCCGACAGGTATGATTTAATCTTCATGGACGTGCAGATGCCGGTCATGGACGGCTATGAGGCCACGCGCCGCATAAGGGCCTTGGATATCCCAAACGCTAAAGCCATTCCGATAATTGCCATGACCGCGAACGTGTTCCGTGAGGATATCGAGAGGTGCTTAAACGCCGGTATGAACAGCCATATCGGAAAGCCGCTGGATTTTGGCGACGTGCTTGGCAAGCTTCGCGTATATTTACCGAAAAGATAACGAAGTAAGCGCCGGGGACGACCCGGCGCTTACTATAAGACCGCTAAGCGGCCTAAGGCACGCTGTCGATGATATCCACGTCGTCGGCCGTGATCTCCACATCGTATGGGTTTATAGTCCTGTTTACCAGCTCAAGCACGGCGGCCGCGTCTAAAAACTCATACCAGTACGGCATACCGCTTGAGCCTTTTGTGGGCATGGTATGAAAGCTTATATTGTCGGTGTCGTTAGCTTTTTCAAGCTCGGCGCCGATCCACACCAGCTCGCCGGGCGAGAGATTTGTGTGTACGTTGCTGAGCGCCGCGGATATCATCTGCGGAATCTTCAGAAGGTTGGCCGGCTTGATGGCCTCTCTCACAAACGCGTTGATAACGGTCTGCTGGTTTTTGATGCGGTCATAGTCGCTGATGGTATACCTTTTGTCATTGCCCATCCTGTAACGTGCGAATTTCAAAGCGTTGTCGCCGTTAAGCTTTTGGTTGTCGCCTTTTTTGATATCCACATGCAAATCCTGATCGGGGTCGTCATACCTCATCCTGAACGGCACGTCCACCACAACGCCGCCCACCAGATCCACCAGCTCGACTACGGCGTTCATGCTGACCACCAGATAGAAGTCGGGCACAAACCCTATTATGGTCTTGACCTCGCGCTGAAGCTGGGACACCCCGCCTTCAACACCGCCGCCCCGGAGACTTCCCGACGGGTAGGCGGCGTTGATTTTTTTGTTGCCGCGCTTGACGTTGACAAGGCTGTCGCGCGGTATGCCGATAACGTGGGCCGCATGCGTTACGCTGTCGTATGAGACGACCATGATGGTATCGGTATTGCTGCCGTCGTCCACCCCTATGACCAGGAAGGTCAGCTTCTTGTCGTTGCGGTCGTCGTCGGTAACGCCCTCGGGCGCGTATTTGTCGTTATTCAGCTTGGCGTCCTCCGGGTCATACTCGCCGGGCAGATGCGCCGCGCCGCCGGAGAATATATCCTCGCCGCTCGGCGGCGCGGGCGGCCTTATGAAGCCGCGCGCGACGGTATAAGTCGCCGTGCCGAGTATGAGCAGCACGGCCCCCGCTATGGCCGCCCGCTGCCACCGCTTGAGCCTCTTTTCCTTTTTTTTGTGCCTGGCGCGCTTGGAGTTCCCAAATATCTTCATATGTAAACACTCACCCCAGCATCCTAAAACGCTGTTTCCAAGTATATATCCATTTATCCCAAAAGTCAAATAAGGCGCGGGCCAAAATAAAGGGCCGTTCCCGCACGCCGCGCCCTTTAATCAATATGCCCTGTATATTGGGGGTAGAGTATAACCGAGACACATTATATTGTGTATTTTTGTGTATTTGTGGTTGACAAAAGGGGGTTGATGTAATACACTGTCAAGTAGTGTCGAAATTGCTCGCTAAATACGGTTATTTGGATGCCGCGAGAGCATCCCCGCTTATACATAATCTGTGACCTTGGAGGGAGAGCATGGAGCGTGCGGTTGGCCGGGGACGTTTTGGCTTCACCATGATTGAGGTCACGGCGGCTTTGGCGATCGCGGGTATTCTGGCCGCCATTACCGCGCCGCCCCTGACGGCGTTCTTAGAGGCCGGCCGGCAGTCCAACCGTATGTCCGCCGCGCGCACCATATATCTGGCGGCCCAAAACCAGCTTACCGAGATGAAGGTCATGAAACGGCTTGGGGCTTACGGTGAGACCGACGGCGGCGGCAATCTTCATTCTATGCTTGGCGACTCAAATTGGGGCGACGCCGGCCAAAACAAGGATTATGTCAGGTATATAAGCAAGCCCGCCGGCGTTTGCGACCCGTCGGATCCGGTAATCCGGCTGCTCGACCCGATAATAATCGACAAAGCCGTCTTTGACGGCGCCATCCTGATTGAGTATAACGTCAAGACGGGCGAGGTCATGTCGGCCTTTTACAGCGACGCGCTGCAAGACGCGGACGAGCTGCGCTACAGCCCGGCGTCCGGCGACGCCTATTGGAACGTATACGGCCCGCGAGCGTATGACGAGAACGCCGCAAGCCGGCGCAGGCAAGGCTACTTCGGCGTCGGGGAGACCGGCGGGGATATCCCGGACAAGGCGGACGAGCCAAAGCTGCTCGCGTTTCTATATGACGGCTGTACATACCCTCTGCCGGACGAGCGCGCCCTGAGCGGCTCGGACGTCAACCGGAACGTACTCTACGCCGAAATATTTATCCCCAAATCGGTTGACCTCGCTTTGGCAAAATTCAATTTATCTTTGGGCGGGCTGAGGGAATACGGCGATGTCTCGATAGAAACGGGCAAGACCGGCTCCTGTATGCCCGTTTATTTTGACGGCGCGATTACGCTTCCCAGAATGGCCGACGGGGGCGGGAAGCTGCATATGTACGAGTACCCGGACGTTTCCGATGATTACACCGTTATTATCTGGGTGATTGACTATGCCGGCGGCGACACGGTTTCCGGCGCCAATATCACCATAGGCGGCGGCTTCGCCTCCGACGCGCCCGTTTCGGTTCGGATAGAGGCGAACGGTATCGCGCCGGCGGTGTCAAACGCGCAAAACCCTTATTATCTGGACAACGCCCATTCGATAAAGTCCGCGCGGCACCTGTGGAACATACGTTACGCGGCCTCGTCAGGCGTACTATTCACACAGCAGTCCGACATTGACCTCGCCGCGTATGGCGGCATCTCGAATTTCAAGCCTATAGAGCCGCACGGGGGCGTCGTCGTTAAGTATGACGGCGGCGGCCATTCGATAAATAACCTGAGAATTGATTATACCGGCGGGCCGGCCGGGCTGTTCGGCACGCTCGGCGGCGCCGTTTCAAACCTGACGCTGGACAATCCGTCCGTCGCGGGCGGCGAAAACACAGGCTCGGTTTGCGGCGTTCTGGAAGCCGGGGGCGTTATTGACGGCGTTTATATCAGGTATGAAGCCGGCGGCGGCGAGATAACAGGGAGCGGCAATGTTGGCGGAATAACCGGGACATGCGCCGGCACCATTGAAAATATAACCTTTATCTCACCGAATACATACCCGCACATAACCGGCGGGGAAGGCGGCGGCAAGGGCGGCATCGCCGGGGCCGTCGGAGACGGGGGTATTCTTAGAAGCATCCAGTATCTCGCCCTCGCGCCCGAGTCCGGCGGAAGCATTTACCCTATCGCGGGCAACCAAATACCGCCCGTCTTAGAGACCGACGGCGTATATTACCTGTCGGGCGGCGTCCCCATAAGGCCAAGCCCTGCGGAGCTGGAAGAAAAAACCGGAACGGCCGGATACAATACCGCCGAGAATACCAACGGCGTGGGAACCGCGCGCAGTACGCCCGAAATGATGGACGCGCCCTTCGCCGGCGTTTGGGGCAGGATAGGCAAAATCCTTACGGCGGCGGAGGCGCTGGATCCTGAGAACGGGATATACCCCTATAAGATACACAGGGCCGCCAGGCATCACGGCCATGACGAATGGCCGATTGCCGATGGCAAAGAAGATGAGACCGCCGATGGGGAAGCTTTTGTCTTATACTATGAAATGTACTCAGGCGGGACATACGGCGGATATACTGCCGGTATCGCGGCGGATTCACTTAAATCGGGGGAGACGGTCGCCGAGGCCGGATTTATACTTGTCCGAGACAGAGCGCTTGCGGACGGCGATTTAATCTTGACGGGCGGCCATGTTATAGGATATGACAGCCTCATTGACGGCGCCTTAATATCCGCGCTTTTTGACAATAATAAAGAACTCCTTACATACAGATTGTCGCTCGCCGATATGGAAGCCTGCTACCGAAACGGCGCGCAAACCGACCCAAGCGCGCCGATAGTTATCACATGCGGCGATGATGAATTTTATATCCACCCGCTTTTCGCCAAGGGCGTCTATCAGGAATACCAACCCGACGCGCCTATCTCCGAATTCGCCGTCCGCACCCCTTGGCAGATGCGCAATATCGGGAGGCTGACCGGCGCGGTAAATTACTCGTCGGGAAAAATCTTTACTCAGGAGCTTGACCTTGATTTCAAACACGAAGGCGTCGGCGTAAACCGCGCGGGCGATACCGACGCCGGGGACGTGACTAACGGCGTCATATACGGCCCGGTGGTCGGCGGTGAGTTCCGGGGCGTCTTTGACGGCAATGGACTCAGGCAGAGCGGCGCGGTCATAGGTTCGGGCGGCGGCATATCAAG